>CACZHN010000022.1:0-18741 GCA_902780985.1 uncultured Lachnospiraceae bacterium
TCCGTAACACCTGTGATCAAGCTGTTAACGTAGTCATACACGGCATCTCCTCTGAGTCCCAGCTGTATGGATCTGTACGGAAGATTATTGCCATTTATGTCCTTCTCCGGATCCCACTGAACTCTCACAGAAGATTCCTTAACCATCTTCTGCCACTCTTCTTTTGATATACCGCTGTCCTCGGAATAAGTTGAAATAACCGCATCTCTTACCGCTTTATCAAAGCCTTCACGGGTTATATCAATCGCAAGTACATGCTCCTGATCTTCCTTCTCTGCCCATCCGCATCTATACATCATCCATAGAAATGACGGCTTGATCCAGGTCATCCTGGTCATGCTGAAATGCGGTCCGAAGGTCCCTTTTTTCACTGCCTCTTCGGCTATTACCTTGTTGTAGGCCTGATATACTCTGATTGTGTCATTCGTATATACCGCCCTTATTACTCTTTCATTCATTTTTTAAACTCATAAATCCTTCATCATCTGTAAATCCCATCTTCTCGTACATTCTCCTTCCCTGAGAGGATGCATGAAGCCGCGTTATACCGCATTTTTCAGCTTTAATCTCATCCATTATGTGCTTCAGTAAGTCCGTGGCTATCCCGCGATTTCTGTATTCATCCTTCGTATATACGTTTGTTAAATACGCTATCTTTCCCGTTGCATTTCGAAATGTAGGCGGATAATTATAGAAGCAGACTCCCACTGTACTTACAATTTCTCCTTCATCTTCCGCAACCCAGACCACAACCGAGCCGTCAGCCAGACCTTCTCTGAAAAACCGCTCCAGCTCTTCATCTATACTTACGGTCTCCTTGCCGCCTTCATCTATCAGCTGCTTTTTTCTTAATGTTACGAGACTCTCTATGTCGCCCGATCCCGCTTTTCTGTATTCCATCTCTACCTCTTTCTCTCATCTGTTACAAAATGCTTCACGTAATCCACCGGGCTCTGCAGCTCCGTTTTGAAAAATGTCGGATATACAGTTATGCTTTCTTCCGGTGAAACCCATCTCAGATGCTCTTCGCAGTTGTCATCCGTAAAGCTTCCGCAGACAGGCTCAAAATCCTCAGGTACCTTCATATAATAGAAAAATGAAATCTCGTATATCAGTTTATCCATATTTGAAGGTGCGTCTCCGTAGAAGTAGTTTTCATGTACGAAACCGAGACGCTCGATATCCATCTTGTATCCCGTTTCCTCCAGCACCTCGCGTACAACAGCTTCCTCTGCGGTTTCGCCGAACTTTATGCGTCCGCCCACAGAGTAAACGTAATCGCATCTGTTATTTCCCACCATAAGGAACTTTCCGTCTCTCATAAGTATCGCACCCACGCGGATATTTATGAATCCTTCGTCGCAGGGAACTGTCATATCCTTATTCTTCATATCTTCGTCATAAGCGTCCCAGATTTCCATTTCCTTCTCCTGTCTCAAAATCCCGTCACGATCTACTGTTCAAAAGTTATAACCTGCTTATCCGCATCCACTACCGCTTTTTTACCGAACGGTACTATACATCTCGGAGTTGCATGTCCTGCATTTATATTGAAAACTATAGGAAGCTCCGGATTATCGATCACTTCAACCAGAAGCTTCTTATATTCCTCCGCATACTTCTCGTCCATCGGCTTTCCTGCCAGTACGCCGGATACCGCGTCGAATACGCCTTCCGCTTTCATAAATTCCAGAGAATCACGATATACCTCCGGTGAAGGTAATTCCTCACTGGATTCCAGAAGAATTATCCTGCCCTTCCAGTCTTCCGCATCGGGAAATATACCGTACTTTCTGCAAAGCTCCGGCATATCCTTATATCTTCCCGGATTAAACATGTCGTAAATCGAATCTATACAGCCACCAAGGATCGGTCCCGAAAAAACGGGACTTCCCTGAAGAAGTTCAAAACCATGATCAGGATGTGATATGAGCGGCTTACCTACCTGATCCGGTTCAAAGGAAGTCCGTTCCTCATACCATACATCGCTCGGTGTGATCTCACTGATAGTTCCCGTCTCGATAAATTCCTCAAAATACTTCTTTGTATACGGAAGCATCTCGTCACTCAATTCACAGATATCCGGCAGAAATGCCTGTCCGTAATAAGTCTTAAGTCCCAGCTTATGCAGCATAAAATGATTTATCGTAGTATCGGAAAATCCCAGAAACGGCTTATCCGAAATCGCACTTCGCAATTCATCGTTTTCAAAAAGATAAGGGAGCATACGGTAAGTATCGTCGCCTCCCGTAGCACAAAGAATAAGATCATTCTCGGGATCCTTAAATGCCGCAATCAGATCCTCTGCTCTCTTCTCCGGATGAGCTTCCACATATTCCATGCCCTTAAGTGCATGAGGCATGCATTTCACATTAAGACCGAATTCCTCCAGTCTTCGGAAACCGATGTCCGTCTCAAACTTAATAAAGTCTTCCCCTATGATACCGCTGGAAAGACTCACTATCGCAACATTCTTAATTCTACCCATATGCTTCTAACCTTTCCCTATCCCGAACCTATGTCACATACATTTTATAATAATACACTTTCGTTCTAAATCCTATATACCATTGGTATAAAGGCATCAAAAAAGGCAGTGAAGTCACTCCACTGCCCGGTAATAATTATTTCTTATTAAGCAATGGTTTTGCTATCTTTTCATTGAAGAGATCGATAAGCGGTCCCATGAAAAATGCGGTTACTATTGTTCCGATACCTGCTATAGTCGGAAGCTTACCGATAGGATTTCCCGCCATAACGAAGAGTATACATCCCAGGACCACACACACCAGATCCGTACAGATCCTTATGTACTTAAACTTTCCCATCTTCCACTTGTTTGCCATGACTATCGCCACCGCGTCGTAGGTTGATACACCCAGATCCGCCGTCATATAAAGCGCTGAACCGAAGCAGATTACCACGATACCTATTATAAGACAGATAACTCTGACTATCATGGAAGGATCCGGAATCACCTTCTGCAGAAACTCATAAGTATACTGAGTTATATAACCCAGCAGAAACAGATTGATAAATGTAGCGATTCCGATGTTATGCCTGTCCGCGAATATGCTGAACAAAAGCAGTATCGCATTTACGATCACATACAGTGCGCCGAACTTGATCGGTATCAGCGCGTCAAGTCCGCTCATCAGGGACTGGAAGGGATCCACTCCCAAAGCCGCCAGCTTAAATACTCCGACACTCACGGCACAAATGATAACACCGGCCAGAGACATAAAGATACGTCTCCTGTTAGCCTTTAAATAATCCACAACTTTACCCATATTTCCTCCGATATTTTAACACCCATATCTCTGTCACCTAGCATAGGATAATTTATTATCTTCGAAAATAATAGAATATTTTTAATCTGTTTTGCCTGATTTTTGCTGTCATAGACTCTTCAGATCCACATCCGCAGAGTAGAGTCCGTCACGATTGCAGTAAAAATATATCCTCTTCACTCCTCTGATCTTAAACCTTGCCTCCGTACTTCCTTCCGGATAAAGCTTTATCATCTGACATCCGTCCGCAGATGCCGCTGCGATAAATGATATGAAATGCGTCTTACTCATCTCATGCTCTATCCTGATGTAGTACTCATCCTCAATCCTTTCAATGGAAATGTAATGGTTCTCGTCAGGCTGCTCCGGCTGTTCCGGCTGAAGCAGCACGCCGTGACAGTTTATCACAGCCTCTCCCATGGAATGGATCACATTTCCGCAGACCGGACATACATAAAACTTTGAACGCATCATGTTGGCCGATACATTGGCATTGAAGACCTGATTTCCCGAGATAAGCTCCGTAAGGGATACTCGGAAAGCTTCGGCTATCGGCTCCAACAAAGTTATATCCGGATAACCCTTTCCCGTCTCCCACTTTGATACGGTCTTATCGCTTACACCCAGCCGCTCCGCCAATTGCAGCTGTGTCATCTTGTTTTTCTCGCGCAGCTCTTTTATGACTGCGCCCGTTACATATTGATTCATATTTATTCCTCCGATTTACTGTTATGCTCAGATGATATAACAGCATCGGGCAGGCAACAACCTACGGAAAGTAGAGTTGCTCTTCCTATAAAGCTATACGATATACATCCGCTTCTTCACCCTCAAACTCAAAACTGCGTTCGTGCTTTCCGCCGTTTTTGATAATGGTCTTTACAGAAGGCTCATTGCTTCTTTCTACACTGAGCTGCAGAGATTCAAGTCCCGCATCTCTTGCCGTATCCAACAGCATTGCAAGCATCTTTGTGGCATATCCCTTTTTTCTTTCGGACGGTCTTACACTGTATCCTGTATTTCCGAAATCCTTCAGAAATCCTTTTAGCTCATGTCTTAAATCGATTATCCCTATGATCTTTTCGGTTTCATCCAATACAAAATAGGTATCCGTCACTACCCAGTCCGGATTAACCGTTTCAGGCCTTACATTATCCGTTACTGATTTCAGCCATTTCTCGTATGAATCGATATTATCAAGCATCTCGCTTCCGTTTATTACATTTTCACCGTTATCCTTAAACTCTTTCTTAAAATCCAGAGCGGCTTCTTTATGATCAATAGAAGGCCTTACGAATCTTATCTCCATCCTACTTTCCTCCGATCAGTATCTCTAAGATATTTTCCTTAAAATTCTTTGCCGGTTTTCTTCCCATCTTTACGACTCTCGACCACATTCGGAGTCCCTGATAGTAATAAAGGATCATCTCCGCTATGGCTTCCTCGTTCACTTCGCCGAATTCGCCTGTTTCAATTCCGTATCTGATCAGCTTCATCCAGCGCTTCTTGGCTTTCTTTTCGAGGTCAATAAACTCCGTACTGTTGTCGCCTATACTTGCATATTCATAGATGGCAAGACTCAGCGAGCTCTCACTGTGTCTTATCTCATCCTCCAGAACATCCAACGAATCCTCCAGTATGGATACCGCACTATCCTTCTTGCTTATCCTCTCATCAAAAGATTCATCTCCGGAAATGATCTCTCTGAAAATCTCTGATGTAGATGAATAATGTCGATACAGTCCTCCTCTGCTGAGTCCTGTTTTCTCGCAGATATCGGACATGGATACATCCTTAAATCCTTTTTCGGCAAAGAGTTCCGATGCCGATTCAAGTATCATCTTCCTGGTATCATCACCTTTTCTGGACATATTATCCCTCCAAAATAAAAGCCTGCTGCAACATTGCATATAAAAAAGACACTCATGTCGCTTTCTATTATGCGACACGAGTGTCTCTTTTGTCAACTGTTTTCTCCGACTCCCGCATAAGGAATGTTATTTATCAGACATTCCGCAGGATCTTCTATATCTTCGTAATCTACTTCTTCACCTTCATGAGCGGCACATTCAAACTCATCGACTACATTTTCTATAAGAACCATATCGATGAACATCGGCAGCTTTTCCAGAAGCTTTTCATCAACCTCTGTCTCGCTCCTGTATCCCTCAAGGATCGTATTGAAGTAATGCTTCATAAATTCCATACGTTTAGCGGGATCCTGCTCAAACTGACACCATCCCACACCGTGAGTCCAGGCATTCGCCAGATCAAACATGTACCATCAGTACATGCAGTTGTCGAAATCGAATACAGTTATATCGCCCGTGCTCATATCGATGTGATAATTTCCGTCACTGTAATCGAAATGAACAAGTCCGAAAGAATTCTCATCAACCGGAAGCTCTTTAAATCCATCCAGACGCTTTGAGATAGCTTCTTTCAGTTCACTGTAGGAATCCGGAATCAGCTTATCAATGTAATCCATGTTGTACTTGTCAAAGTATGAGATGCGCTTATGCTCCGGCTTAAATGTCTTGGAGATGCGATGTATGCTTCCGAGAGTCTTTCCCATGTTATAGAAGTACTCTTCGATAGGAGCTCCCTCACGATACTTGTAACCGTTATCATAAAGCAGCATTCCCTTTGCATATTCAAAGAGTACGGCATATGCGGTCTGTCCGTCTTCCTCAATACGTTCAACGAGTTTTCCGTTTACGGACTTGATCACATCCGCCACCGGTGCGCCCTCATCCGCAAGATACTTCACAAACTCTGTCTCCGCAAGAAAGTCTTCCTCGCTTCTGTCATCCAAAAGCGATATTCTGAGCACTCCTTTTCTCTCGCCATCCTTAAGGCAGATGTAAACCGTATTTCTGCCTCCGTCATGTCCCGGCACTTCAAAGAACTCATAACCTTCTAAATCATATAATGTCTTTGCTTTATTAAATGTTCTCTTCATTAAACTCCTTATAGATTTTCTCGATAACAGGTGCCTTATATGCCATATATCCGTCAATGTCATACGGATAAAGCTTTGCACCTTCCTCCTTTACCCTGCTGTACTCTCGTACCGCATCAGGATGAGAACGAAGATAATCCCTGAAGGAAAGATGCCTGCGCAACTCAGCAGCATCCTCGGTGCAAACATATAAATGATGCTTCATCAGATGTTCTTTGTTCTCATATTTAAATGCTTCCCTTCCCGGTATCCCAAGATCACCTTCATGACGATATCCGATCTTACTTAATGCCTCCTTTACCCCATCAAATGTTGAAGCATCCCTGATCACTATATCTATATCGATTATCGGCTTTGCCGAGAGTCCCTTTACCGATGTGCTTCCCACATGTTCGATGGAAAGTGCAAGTTCTCCCAGTGCATCATCCAATTCCGATCTTATCTTTTCAAATTCCCGAACCCAGGCTTCGCTGTAAGGCTCTACCACAACATGCTTTGCCTTCACCTGCCTCAGCATATACTCAGCATAGCTTTCGGCGCATGACATATCATAGTCACCTTCTGTGCCTGTCTCATATTCCTTAAGTGCTTCACGTATCAGAGGATGATATTCCTCCGGAAGCTTATCCAGCGCCCATAGACCGCCTTCCTTCTTGGAAAGGACCTGATCCTCTCTCTTATAGGCCAGCACTCTTGCAAGGTTCAGTATGATATACATCGGATTATCCTTTATATCATCCTTTGCCTCTGCTATATCATTCCATATGGAATCAAAGTAATCCTCTTTGGGAACCTCTCCGAATACCTGTTCTATCGGCAGTCCGTAAAGACACTTTCCTCTTTTACGGATGATAGTAAAATGCGCTGCCAGATCAGCATCCGTGCCCTTCATCTTTTCTATGTAGTCTTCCGGATTCTCTGTGTACCACTTAATATGTGCTACGGAGAAATGCAGGTCAAACGGTGTAGGATATACAAACGGATCACAGTCCTTCTTTCGGACAACACTCATCTCTATACCCTTTTTAGGTCCCTGAGCATTCAGTTCCATGACCATATCCATATATTTTCTCTTGGTATCATCGGACATTTCATCTTCCGTTACCACGATAAGGTCGATGTCGCTTTTCAGAGGATTGAAGCATCCCATTACCGAAGAGCCGTGCAGATACACACCTGTCAGATTCTCCTTCAGAATGTCCCCGGAACGCTTTACAAATTCCGAGCAGATAAATTCAAATTTATTTATAACCTCGGCATCTCCCTGCTCTACAGGTCTTATAACAAGTCTTTCTGTTTCAATCGTATTCATTGCATTTTCCTCTACCAAGCATTAACAGATTGAATTTATCATATATTAAATCCTATGTCATTAAACTGCTGATATAATTATACCCCAAGTTCCGATTTAACTCCGTTAAATCCACAATACGATTACACAGTCTGTCGGCCAGGTACGGATTATGCGTGATCACCAGAAGTCCGAGATCTCTTTCTTTTACTTCCTTCATCAAAACACTCCAGATTTCCGCCTGTGTTATCGCATCCAGCATAGTGCTCATTTCATCCGCAATTATAAATTCCGTCTTTGGTCCCAGGACTCTGGCTACGCAGAAACGCTGCAGCTCTCCTCCCGATAATTCATTCGGAAAACGATCAAACCATAAGTCTTTTTTGATACATAGTTTTTTACATATTTCATCATCCGGATTCCAGCCCTCCGCAATAGACTTTTTTAACCTCCATCGCGGATTCAGTGCCTTCTCCGGGTGCTGGTATATCATCTGAATCGGGCAGTATCCTTTATACGGAAAGCTTCCCCCCTTCCATAATACTTCTCCTTCCGTGGGTAACTCATAACCGGCAAGAATCCTTGCAAGAGTGGATTTTCCCATTCCGGAGGGACCTACAAGTCCTACTATTTCCCCTTTTTTTATTTTAAAGTTCACATCACGCAGAACCCATTTTTTGCTGCTTCCGTAATGAAACCCAATATGTTTACACTCTAAAAGGATGTCACTCATTTTCCGTTACTCCTTTTTTCCCTATAAATGTATTCTGCGGCAAAGCGTCCCAAAGCGCTCGAGTATACGAATGTTTCAGGCTCTCTTTTCCCTGACGGAAATCTTCGGCACTGCATACATCTATAATTTCTCCGTCGTAGAATACCGCAATCGTGTCGGCATATTTCGCCGCAAGATCTATATCATGCGTTATCATTAAGATAGCACAACCGTTCTTGGTCAGATCCGTAAAATTGGTCATGGCTTCTTTTGCCAGATCTTCGCTCAGTCCCGGCGTAGGCTCGTCAGCAAGGATTACCTTTGCATCCGTAATAACAGCCGTAGAGATCAAAATACGCCTTGCCATACCGCCGGACAACTGAAATGGATACTGTTCGGCAACAGACTCCTGTAATCCATAACGTTCAAATACTTCTTTCTGCTTATCCAAACTTCCGTGAACACCGCGAACCTGTTTTCCGACTTTCATAAGCGGATCCAGATATGTAAGAGACTGCGGGATCATAATCATCTCTTTTCCCACTTTCTCTTTACGTAGCTTTTTATCCAGCTTTTTTCCTTCCAGATATATATCGCCCCTTACGATTGCATTTTCAGGAAGAAGTCCCAGGGCAGCATGTGCCAAAACGCTTTTTCCGCTCCCGCTGGCTCCGACAATAGCCAGAAGTTCCCCTTTATGCAGGGAAAGGTTCATCTTTTTTATTATATTTAATTCGTACTGTTTCAGCCCTCGGTCATACATACGAAAGCTCACCGAAAGGTCTCTTACCTCAAGTACTGTTTCATTCTTTTTCATATCTCTCCTCCGTCACCTTCCGCACTTTTATCAGAGCTGTGCATTATAAGGATCAAAGATAAGACGCAGATTACTTCCGAGCATCTCAAACATAACAACTACAAGCAGCAGACAGATTCCCGGAAATACCGCAAGCCACCACATACCTGTCGTAAGATATTTCATGGATTCCGATAAAATAATTCCTATTGCCGGCTGTTCCGCAGGAAGGCCGAATCCTAAAAATGTAATTGAAGATTCATGCATGATAGCATGAGGAAACATAAGAACCAGACCTACGATAAATTGAGGAACCACATGTGGCAGTATATGATGCATGGCAACCCATGTCCTGGAATGACCGAATCTATATGATGCATGTACAAAATGCGACTGCTTTAAAGACAGTATCTCCGCCTGTACGATACGTCCCAAAGAACACCAGTGTGTCAGAATAACTCCGACAGCAACGCCCCTCGCTCCGCGTCCCATGATCATGGAAATAAGGATCAGCAGGATCAGATGAGGTATTCCCATAAAAAGATCAACCATCCAGTTAAATGCCGCAGAAACCTTTCCTCCGAACATACCGGCAAAGGTACCTAAAAAAAGGGCTATTACCGATGTAAAAACCGAGGCCAGAAGTCCTATATAAATACTGATCGAGAGTCCTTTGACAGTTCTCATAAACATATCTCTTCCCATCCAATCGGTTCCGAACAAATGCTGCAGGGAAGGTCCCAGATTCTTTTCAGAAAATTTAGGAGCATAGGACTCCGGACTCATAATAAAACCTGCCAGTGTGATCACAATGATAAAAGCCAGCGAAACACATATGATACTTATTGTTTTTACCCTTCTGTTTATCATTCCTTTTCCCCTTCCCGGATTCTCGGATCCACAACCGCATATAAAATATTTGCCAAAAGATTACCGCCGAAAACAAATACCGAAGAAAAGAGGGCTATACCTATAAACAAAGGGATGTCTCCCCTTAATGCAGACTGTACGGTCGCATTTCCCAGGCCCGGATAAGTAAATACCGTTTCAGCAAGTACGGAACCGCCGAAGAGTTCGCTGATCGAACCCAGCTGTAAGGTAAGGAAAGGCAGCATAACGTTACGAAGTCCGTGTCTGCGAATAAACACCCACGTACTCTCTCCTCTTGCCCTTGCAAAAAGTGCGTAATCACTGTCTAATACCTGTCGCATTTTTTCTCCGGTCTGCAGGGTAATCTTCGATACTCCCGTGAGTCCCAGTGTTATCGCCGGAAGGATCAGATGATGCACTTTTTCCGCAAATGTCGCATCCTCTACCGCTACTCCCGCAGGAGATGCCAGCCCCATCGGAAACCAATGCAGTTTTACCGAAAAAATCAAAAGCATCAGCATACCTATCCAAAAGGCCGGCGAGGATTCCAATGCCAGGCAATAAGTCCTTATCGCCTTATCAATCCATCTGCCACGATATACTGCCACAAGTATTCCGAACAACAGTCCGAAAATTCCGGAAAGTATCCACGCTGTTATCATAAGAGCAATGGATAAGGAAAACCTTTCCGATATTACCTCCAATACGGGCTTCCGATAGATCATGGATGTACCCATATCACCGTGTAATATATTTCCGGCCCATTTTATATATCTTATTACCGGAGGCTCATTCAGCCCCCAGTAGTTTTCAATCTGAGCTCTTTGTTCTGCCGTAACGCCGTTTTCACCGATATATGCCTCAACGGCATCTATCGGTGAAACCTCTATCATTGTAAATGTAACAACACTTACCAATACCAGCAGTAAAAAAGCTTTTATAACACTGACTATAATCTTCTTAGCCATAGCTTCTCATCCACCTTTATTACTGCTCCCATTTCCAATCGCATATATTACTTAATATAACCTGTCCGTTTCCGCAATGCGGCTGTACCGGCTGTTCTCCGATATTCAGTCCGTCACGTACGAAGTAACAGTGTGCTGCACGAACATACCATGCTGCAGGTGCATCTCCGATTGCGCTGGCTCCGCACTCGCCATCCCACTGAGCAAGCTTGTAATACTTGTATACATCCTCAATATCCTTACTTGCCATAGCCTTAGCCATATAGTCGTCAACCTTGGCATTTGAATAATAACTTGAATTACTCCAGCCTGATCCGCATGTGTTACTTGAGTTCATTAAGTAAAATTCATTCGGTGTATAATCACCGCGGCCAAACATGTACGGTGTTGTGAATAAACGGTCTGTAATGTCGGAATTTGCAGCTCCTTCAGGATTAATCTGAATTCCAAGCTCCTTAGCCTGCTCTGCGATAGCCATAGCCATAGCCTGACGGTTAGCATTACTTGATGTATATAAAAGAGTAAACTCAGCCTTTATGCCGTCTTTCTCACGAATACCGTCTCCGTCTGTATCTACCCAGCCGCCTTCTTCAAGCATTTTCACAGCTGCATCAACTCCGGAATTTGTTTCATCTAAAACAGTCTCTTCATTAAACCATGGCATAGTATCGCACATAGAATAAGACGCTATTCCGTATCCGTTGAATACATCCTGAATCAGGGCTTCACGATCAATACCCACACTTAATGCACGTCGTATAACTACATCACCGGTGACATCATTTCCGATTTCACGTCCGTCCTCACTGGTCTTTCCTTCATTTACCGTTGTAGGGAAGATGATTCCGTAATTATCTATAGACTCGATCGGATCCATATGATATCCCTCGATTGTCTGAGTTGCCAGATTCTGATTTGTATATACTACATCTACATCTCCACGCTGAGCAGCCATAAAGGAAGCATCCTCATCCATGAAAAGAAGGACTATCTTCTTGATTTCCGGCTCTTTACCGTAATAATACTCGTTATATTCCCAAACAGCCTGCTGTCCCTTCTCCCATGCTGTTATCTTAAAAGGGCCGGAACCGATCGGGTTTTCTCCGTAGTTCTCATCGTAGTATTTCTCCGGCACGATACCTACCTTATAGGTTACATATAGGAATGTATAATCCGGCTGATTAAGATGAAATACAACCGTATCATCATCAACCGCCTCAGCATCTTTAATATTGCTTAGATCAAGACTTGTACTTCCGTCTCGAACAGATTCGTAAGTAAAGGCTACATCACTTGCTGTTACGCTTTCGCCGTTGCTGTAACAAGCATCAGGGCGAATATCAAATGTCCAGTCCATACCGTCATCGCTGACTGTATAATCAACTGCAAGGTCATTTGTAATTTCACCGCCGTAAGCTTTTGTCAATGTACTCTGTATAACAGGGTCGAAACGCTGACCATATCCCGTAATAGGATCCCAGCCCGAGCTCGGCTCTGAGTTTACTGCAACAATAACTTCCGATTTGGTAGTTGTTTCCTCGGTAATCTCTTCAGTTATTTCAACATCGGAAACCTCCTCATTCGCTTCATTGGCAGTGACCTGTGAGGCTGTATCACTCACATTCTCCTGTTCCTTATTGCTGCAGGCTGTTGTTCCCACTGTCATTGCAAGCATCATTGTAAGCAACAAAAACTTCTTATTTCGCATACTTATGTCCTCCGTAAAAAAATACGCAACCGCAATTTGCATCACGGTTGCATATTATAATTAGCTTAGTCTAACTTTGTCAAGAAGAATTTGCAATACTGTTGCATTTTTAACATTTTGCTTTACATGACATCTTTCATCCATATCTTCAACGATTGAAAGTATACCAGTTCCAATCACACTCTGAAACTTAGCGGAATAATCACATGCTGTATCTGCAACTCACATTATCTGCTGGCCGGATATGAATTTTTCAATCCGGTTAAAATCTGTTATCTCTCTATCACTTCTTCTCATAATTTTCTCCCATCAAGCCTATGGTAAATATCTTGCATATGATTGAATGTCTCTTCGTCTACCAATTCGATCGGCTCTGGGAAATATACTGCTCCTTGATCCTCAAAAACCTTTCGACAGATATAAGCAAATGCATCAATGATGCAGTTCCATATATCAATCATATGCTCATCTTCTTCAGCTTCCTGAAATATTGTAAAACCTTTATCTTCACCATCTATAAGATCATATAGATTAACGGAAACATCCGATTTATCATCCATCCACCGCCTGCTTAGATCTATTGCTTGATCTACGCAATCAACGGCCTCTTTATCGGTAATATGCCCCTTTAAACTTTCAGCTATTTCAAGACAAAGATTTATTCTCTGTATTTCTGTCATATTCTACATCTGCCCCCCTAACACCGGTCAGCTGATTACTTTATATCGTAATCTAAGATATGAATCCTCTAATACTTTACAATCTTCCAGTTTCAAGACACCAAGTCCTGATAACTCCTCATGTGACATAATGGAACATCCGTCTATTAACGTCGATGTATCCTTGCCTCCGATCAGTACCGGTGCCACAACCAGATCCACATAATCAAATAGTTTTTCTCTTAAAAACAGTCCGTTTACGGTGCCCCCTGACTGTACCGTCAAACGTTCACATCCATACTCACTCTTCAGCTGAACAAGTGCACTTCTAAGATCCTGTTTTTCCTGAAAAATGATATGTAAGTTATCCTCAGCCACATCAAAAGCCGGATGATGCTTATTATTCGTTATCAGCACAAACTCTTTTGCCCAGGCACAAAAGTATCTAACGCCCGCCTCGGTAAGATGATGATTATCCATAATTACAAACGATACAGGCGACTTTGAAGGTGGTTCTTTTTCGTTTACCCCCATCTTCTCCTGAACACGCCCTGTATTAAACGACCAAAGGTCTGTTGTCTGTTCTATTTCATAGTATTGATGGAGTCCTTCTTTTAATCCGTCTATTGTAGGAAAATCCTTATCCACATCCAGTTCGTCATTTGCACCTGTGCTGATTTTTCCGTCTACAGACATCAGCATATATAAGGTTGTAATCGGTCTTTCATTATTCATACGTTTTAAACCTCCTTGATATATGCATTATATGCTCGAACTGTTTATCAAACATTTCCTATCTTGCTCAGTTTTGACAACTAATCTCCCCTCACCGATCATTATCGTTGCTATGTCTTTACTAAAAAAGCATGACCGATAAGATCATTCCCGCTCACCACATTCTTAAGTATTATCTAACCTCATCATCCCTGCGTTTTCTGACCGTCGGATAATTCTCATTGATCCACTTATAGCAGAAACAGGTTTCCTCATGATCGTTTATTATTCCGCATGCCTGCAGATGCGAGTAAATAGTTATCTCTCCCACATATTTAAACCCACGTTTCTTTAGGTCTTTGCTTATCCTTTTCGAAAGTCCGTTACTTACCGGCACAGTAGAAACATCCTTATTATGTCCCATGTAGAGAATAGTCTTATTATCCGAAAACTTCCAAAGATAATCGCAGAAAGTCCCGAATTCTTCCCGAATCTTTCTGTAGCACTTCGCATTATTGATCACTGCTTCTATCTTCCTCACGGAACGTATCATATTTTCTGTGTTCAGGATTCTTTCCACATCCGATTCATCATATTCTGCTATCTTGTCATAATCGAAGTTATCGAAGCATTCTCTGAATGTCTCTCTCTTCTTCATCATGAGTTCCCATGACAGCCCGCACTGCAGGCATTCAAGCGTAAGATGCTCAAACATCAGTCTGTCATCATGCACGGGTCTTCCCCATTCCGTATCATGATAAACACTGTAAATCTCTTTTATTCCGGCCCATGTGCATCGTTCCATTTTATTCCCCCAATTCTGTCAATTCTGCGTTGTCATTTCCCATAATATTTTAATCCATTCAACTTCCGATTTCAATTTAAGCACCTTCTGAAATCAGCTTTTTCTGCATCCAGATTAGATCATACCATCTGTCGAATTTAATCCCTACACCCTTCATATGAGCTACCTTTTCGAATCCGAGTTTTGAATGAAATCTGTAACTATCATTTGTCAGATATTCATCCTCTTCTTCAATATAAGCAGCCCCTGCAAGAAGGTTTACAATTCCCTTGCTTCGCAGTCTTTCCTCTAATTCCTTATACAGCATCCTGCCGATTCCGCGTCTTCGATAGTCTTTATCCAGATAAACCGATGAGGTAACAGTTCTGGAATATGCAGATCTTACACTATAGGCACTTGCATATATATAGCCTATAACAACTCCATCCTTTTCACATACCAGATACGGATACTTATCCTTTATATGTGAGATTCTCTCTTTAAACTCACTAGCGGACGGTGCCTCATACTCAAATGAAATAGCAGTGTTTTTCACATAATACGAATAGATTTCTGCCAGCCTCTCCGCATCACCAATTTTTACTTCTCTGATCACATATTCTTCCATAACTGTCTCCTTTCTATGCAATGAATAAAAAAAGAACCATAAATACTTAGATACTATCTAATCATTTACGGTTCTGTTTATGTTTTACTTATTAACAGCACCGTACAGCAACAAGACATAGCCGGCAGCCATACGGATAATCTGTTATGGCTACTTGAATCTATGTCTACGCTGGTTCTGCTGGTTATGCTGCATCTGTAAACTGTTAATCAGTATCAAACTCATTTTTATTCCTCGCTGAATTAATATGGACGTCATCTTACGCCGATATGTTTGAAATGTCAATACGAAAGAGGATTATTTTTCCTTTATATATCTCCCTTTGCAAAGAGATTGTCCTTGCCCATTCCGCACACATAGGGATTACTGTCATACATATGACAGAATTCAAGGAAGTCCTCCCTCTGCTTTTGGTCATTCATAATCTTTACCAGAATTTCATTCGGTATTGTCCTTGCAAACGCCCCCGGACCTGCCAGTGACACATTCTTCACTCCGTATCCCTTAAGAATACCTTCAAGTTCCTGTGGCATAAAATGATAAGTTATGCACCAAGGAACCTCTCCTCTGTCATAAGCCTCCTTCGTTTCTTCGATATCACCTAAGAAACCTGTATCATACGCCTTCATAAGGCTATCCTTATTCAGCGAGAATCCTTCTATCATCTGCTCTCTGCCGTTTATACACCACTGCACCCACTCGTCCTTACTGTCCTTATCCAGAATAAACTGGTTCTTCTGAAGCGGATTTGCGAGATACGGGATTGAACCGAGTCTGCTTGAAACACTGATCAGAATACGCTTCCTGCATAACCTCACCAGTTCTCCTATAACTTTCTCCTGATTCGGGTAAGTATACGAAATCGGCGCATCAAAGGACAATACAAGATCAAAAGACTTATCCGCGTAGGCAGAAAGATCTTCCAGCTTACCCTTTACAAATGTAATCCTGTCTGTCACGCCTTCTCTCTCGGCTATTTCCTTTGCCTTATCGATCATGGACTGAGATATATCAAAGTGCGTAACGTGAATGCCCTGCTTTGCAAGAAGTATTGAGAATCTTCCGCATCCGGCTCCTCCGTCAAATGCAGCCTCAACTCCATCCAGAGACTGAAGCAGTTCCTTCTCTATATGTGACTTCTGAACTATATCATCTATAAAAGTCTGTTCTCTTGCCGCTTCAAGTTCCCCCTTGTCCGCCTGATTCCACATTCTTTCGGATATCTTCGTACTATAACTCATTTTTCTTACTTCCTCTTAGCTGAATAAAAACGATATAACCGCTCCTCGCTGTCATAAATATCTTTATACATTCTTCTGTCATTTAGGGTAAATCCGGCTTTTTCAGCGGTTTTATACGAAGCTTCGTTTTCATCTAGGATCGTTGCCAGTATTTCATCTTCATCATAGTGCTCGAAAAAATAATCAAGATATGTTTTTACCGCCTCCGATGCATAGCCCTGTCGTCTGTATTCAGCACCAATACCATAGCATATACCTACCTTTTCCGTATCTTCATAATAGGTATTTCCGACAGAACCGATAACTCTTCCGTAATCCTTCAGGCAGACAATACTGCATATATAATCCATTCTCGGATCATCCTTCTCCGAAAGCTCTATAGCTTCATTTATCCAATCGTCTATCCATTCCGAGCAATTCTCATCAAAGCCGAGTTCGGATAGACTGCCGTCCTTGGCCATTTCCGATAATACTTTCTCGTCACCCCGCTTTATTGACCTTATGATAAGTCTCTCCGTTTCTATCCTCATAGCGGTAATTCTCCTTAAGCATGCGACAGTTCCGGGAAGTATAATCTGTCACTCTCGATAGCTTCCAGCTTCTTACCCATGTAAAAGAGCCTGTAATCATCCGCTCCGTCATACTTCTCGCAGGTACATAAAGCCTCATCCTCTTTACGCGGTGTAAAGCCTAATGCACATTCCTTCGGCAGATCGATATGCTTCAGAACTTCCGAAAGCGGTATACTTTCCTTACAGAGCACGGACTGTATGATGGTTCCCTCTTCCTGCTCCAATACGATGAAGCAGTCTATATCCTTTGCATAGAACACATTATCAAGCTCTGCTGTATAGAACATCTGCAGCCCGTACTTGTTGGTCTGTGCAAATGAAGATAAATCCAAACAGTTCCTTGCCATATCGAGATAATGCTTCTTTACATCATCTCCCAACTCCGATACCGGCTTAAACTCTTCAACACCCTCATCACGTCCGATGGCTTCTTCCTTAACGAAGTATCTGTACTGATCCATGGTCTGAAAGCCCATCTTTTCATAAAAGCCTAATGCATCTAAATTACCGAACAGATAGATTCCATCGCATTCATTCTCGTATTCGGCTATAACATGCTTGATGAGTCTCGCCGCAAGTCCTCTCTTACGATAATCCTCATCAGTCATAACGGTTCCGATCTGAATATAAAACTTCTCTTCTCCGTTCTGCAGGAATCTCATTCTGTTCGCGGAAACATTTGAAAGCATCTTACCTTCTTCTACCAGGGAATAAGGAATATACTCTCCTTCGAAATATCCGTTTGAAACCCAGCCTTCAAAGTCAAATCCAAATGTTTTGCGAGTCAGTTCATTTAACATATGGCGTGAATCATCATCACGCATATAGTTGCTTATCATTTCCATAATCACTTGCCTCCGAAATAATTCTCTGGTTTTATCATATTTAACCCTGAAAGCCGGCACAAGCCCATGTTTATTTATATTCAATTATGAGCTTTAATCTGCCGGTCCGAAGAATGCCATTATAAGGATATTAGGGATATAAAAAAATGCTCCTCAATTATTCTCAAGGTATTCTCTACAGTATCTCCATTCCATATATTTTCATCCTCCGAACTTATTAAATTAATGCCTTTTCATAACACAGGAAATCCTGTTCAAACATATGGCATTCACCGACCACATCGAATCCCAGCTTTTCATAACTTTTTATAGCTTTAACATTAAGTTTATTCACCAAAAAATGAACACTCTTTTTTCCGGATTCTTTTAATACATCCATCCCATACTGAAGAAGTATTCTTGCAATCCCCTTATTCTGGTGCTTTGGAGAAACTGCAAGTCTTGCCAGATTTCCCGAAGGCTGAAGTACCTTATTCCAACATGGCAGTTCATCCACCTCTTCCTCTTCTTCTATTGAAATAACAGCTATGATTTCATCACTGTCACGCATAACAATCAGTGCATTCCTTGACAGATCATAGTCTATTGTGTCATTTCCGGGATATTCTTCATCCCACGGGCAATACTCTCTACCGATCTGAGCTCTGTATAGAGCCAGAACATCATCTCTGTCTTTTTCTGTTGCAAATTCTATCATATTC
>CACZHN010000022.1:18762-24700 GCA_902780985.1 uncultured Lachnospiraceae bacterium
CTGCCCTTTCGATTATAAATTTAACCGCCGACATATCCTTAACATTTTGAGTGTATCATAAAAAGTAATGTATGTCATTTACCTCAAAGTATAATAAAAACTTGCATAATAATACTTTTCTTTTTGTTAAATATAAGTTATTATCAAGTGTGGTGTATTTATACCCCAAAAAGATATTTTAATATTTTAGAAAAGAGGTCAGTAAACATGGATAAAGTTGTTTTAGCCTATTCAGGTGGACTTGATACAACTGCGGTAATTCCGTGGTTAAAAGAAACATATGGTTATGAGGTTATCTGCTGCTGCATAGACTGCGGTCAGGGCGAAGAGCTTGATGGTCTTGAAGAGCGTGCACGTCTCTCAGGAGCTGCTAAGCTTTATATTGAAGATGTCGTTGATGATCTCTGTGAGAATTATATCATGCCATGTGTTCAGGCAGGCGCTGTATATGAGCATAAATACCTCATGGGTACAGCTATGGCAAGACCAACTATAGCAGCTAAGCTTGTTGAGATTGCTCGTAAGGAAGATGCAGTCGCAATATGTCACGGTGCTACCGGTAAGGGAAATGATCAGATAAGATTCGAGCTTGGTATCAAAGCTCTTGCTCCTGATATTAAGGTTATTGCTCCATGGAGAGATGACAGATGGCAGATGGATTCCCGTCAGGCCGAGATAGATTATTGTAAGGCTCATGGCATAGATCTTCCGTTCGGAACAGATCAGTCCTACAGCCGTGACAGAAATATATGGCACATCAGCCATGAAGGACTCGAACTTGAAGATCCTTCACAGGCTCCGAATTACGACCATATGCTTGTTCTTGGGGTAACTCCTGAGAAAGCACCTGATGAAGATGTAGAGCTTACTATTAACTTTGAAAAGGGTATGCCTGTTTCACTTAACGGTAAGAAAATGAAGGTTGCTGATATCATCCGCGAACTTAATACAATCGGCGGAAAGCATGGTATCGGAATCGTTGATATCGTTGAGAACAGAGTTGTTGGTATGAAGAGCCGTGGTGTTTACGAGACACCTGGTGGAACAATTCTTATGGAAGCTCATCAGCAGCTTGAAGAACTTGTTCTCGACCGTGACACTATCGCTCTTAAGAAGGATCTCGGAAGCAAGCTTGCAAGTATAGTATACGAGGGAAAATGGTTTACTCCTGTCCGCGAGGCTATATCAGCTTTCGTTGATGTAACTCAGCAGTATGTAACAGGTGAAGTTAAACTTCGTCTTTACAAAGGCAATATCATCAAGGCAGGTACAACTTCTCCATATTCACTTTACAGTGAATCACTTGCATCATTTACAACAGGTGATATGTATGATCATCATGATGCAGAAGGCTTCATCACACTTTGGGGACTTCCGCTTAAGGTTCGTGCAATGAGAATGAATGAACTTAAGAAAGAAAACAAGAAGTAATATAAAACGAAGCCCACCGGCTATCATGTCGGTGGGCTTTATTTTTATAACAGATCACGGATCATTTCCGCATCATATGTAACCGAATCCAGTTTTTCTACTTCTATTCTGTATAGCGCATTTGCAGCTATATGCTCAGCTGCCTGTTCTATATCTCTGATTCCCGAAGTATTCTTAAATTTATCCATTACGGCATCTAATGCTTCTTCCGTTATTACGATCTCTTCACTTCTGAGTCCGATTCTCTTTAATACTTTCGGCATGGCAAAGCGTGAAAAGATTACTCGTTTTTCCTCAAGTGTATAATCCGGAAGTTCTATAACCGCAAATCTTGACATAAGCGGAGCACTTATATCTTCTTTGTTGTTTGCGGTTGCTATCGGATAAACACCTGTTGTCGGTATATTGCATTCAATGTAGTTGTCTGTAAATCCAAGATTATCAAGAAGTGTCAGAAGAACATCCGCAGGATTTCCGTTTCCCTTGCCTGACGCAGCTTTATCCAGCTCATTTATTATAAATACCAGATTAGAGCTTTCTGCATTTGCGAAGGCTTCCATGATAAGTCCCGGTTTTGCATTTGCATATATACGCGAACTACCTGTCAGCTGCTCCGGATCATTTATAGAACTCATCTCAAGGGTTGTCCATGACATTTTCATTTGCATATATACGCGAACTACCTGTCAGCTGCTCCGGATCATTTATAGAACTCATCTCAAGGGTTGTCCATGACATTTTAAGAATTTTTGCCACCGCATATGCAATCTGAGACTTACCTGTTCCCGCAGGACCGATCAGGAGTATTCCGTATGCCGGTAATGTATGTGTACGATTAATCTGGATTATAGTTTCGATTATTCGCTGCTTTACGCTTTCCAGACCATAGAGTTCTTCATCAAGTATACGCCTTGCTTCCACCGGATCTATGGATTGGAAATTAGTATTCTTCCACTGAATGCTGAGCATGATTGAAAGTGCTCTCTGCGCATGTCTCCTCTCTTCCGGTGTTACTTCCGACGACTTCGCAACCGCAAGATTACGTCTTGCCCAAAGTCTTATATTTTCCGGAAGCGTACTTCCCGCACACATGAGATAATCTGTTATGCTCTGAATACTGGTAAGTCTCATATCATCTGCATCATCTACCTCATCAGGATCAACTATCTCTTCTGATGGAGCATCACTTTGAAGAAGGCGGTCGATCATAAACTGGAGAAATCCGTTTTCACCGGACAGCTTTGAACCTCTTACAGCCACTCCTGTTTCAAGAATCTTGTATACCGCATAGCCCTTTTCGATAGTCTGCCCTGAGAGACGTACCATGATATGATTCTCCCCGAGCCATTTTAAAAGATTTTCAAATCTCGCATCGATTTCAAGAATTTTATGCGATGACTTCTCATCTGCATCGTATATAAAGGCTGAACCTACAGTCGGAGCCTCAAACATGCCATTTGAATGATGAACAAGTTTAGAGCCCGAGTCTTCAAGAATCATTATCGGATGCTCCGGGCTGGTTGTTCTCTCACTTGAAAACTGCAGCTTATAGCTTCTCTCACTTTTTACCGCTTCTTCCTTCTTCGCATTAAAATCAAATACAGGCATGTAATAATCTCCTCTCAAGACGCTCTGTTCCAAATCAAAATATCTGTATTAGTCTACCACACCCTAATCTTTTTGTTAAGATTTACATTTAAACAAAACTTAGTACTATCACGAATGCAATTTTCTTACATCCGGCCTTCTGCTCTTCTTTGACTCATAGAGACATTTGTCTGCTTCATTTGTAATCTCCGCAATTGAATAATCTTCAGAACAGACAAATGTATAACAACCTGTGGAGAATTCAACATAGTAAGGCTTGTCGCAATTCTCATTAAACGTGCGGCAACGTTCCTTCAGAAGCTGCAGCACCTTATCCGCATCCGACTCATCATCAAGGATCATAAATGATACAAATTCATCTCCGCCGATACGGGCACACACAGTTCCCTCCTCGCGGAAATCGTAAAATATATTCTTTATTATTTCAGCTGCATTTTTTAGTGCAAAGTCACCATCCTTATGTCCGAATTCATCATTGATCTGTTTAAGATGATCCAGATCCGAGAAGAAAACCGCAGCCGACTTACCTTGATGATTATCTACCTCTTCTACTGCTTTTTCTATAAAACCTCGTCTGTTATAAAGACCTGTCAACTCATCGGTGGATGAGACAAAACTAAGCACTCTGTTCTTTTCACTCAGCTCCTTAAGTGTATCATACAGCTGACGCTTAGTCTCATTTTCCTGCTCACTCACCTGCATATATGCTTTGGCTGTACTTATCTGAAGCACCGCCCCATACATGAGACCTATTGAATCAGTGTCAATCTCGCAAAGCATTATGCCATACTGATATGCCTTTGCAAACAGGAGAAAAACCCCATATGAATGCTTCGACGTCGAAGAAAACTGTGACGCAAAACCTTTCTCCCTCGTAACTATCGGACGATCATTTTTCTCATAAACCTTGATCTTATTATCGGTATACTCTGCTGCCAGTTCAAGCCTGTCCGGACATATGAATTGTTCCTTCCTGTCACATTTCAGAGGTTTCTCCAGAAGATACAGATATACACTTTTTGCCCCCTGATCAACTACGTTTTGAATAGCCAGATGATAGAATGCACTTTCTTCTTCAACCTTTTCTATCATGTATCTGATAGATGCCGGTGCTTTCCAGCTATTGTTCATGAGCACTGAAATCCTGTCCTCATTATTCCGCATGATATATGAGGTTATATAATTATCCGTCACTTCCAAAATAAGTCCCATCTGAACAAGAATCTCCGGATCATCGATCTTATCCATAAAGAAATGTATCACCTGATGGAAAGATCGAAGAAAGCCCGAAAAGTCAAGATTTTCCACTCTATCCCTGCTGCAGAGCTTATGAATCTGATAAAGCGCTTTTTCGGATATTCCCTTCTCATCAAAACCTCCATTTGTTTCAGTCAGTTCCAAAAGGGAATTGATCAGATATCTGAAGTATTCTTTTCCGTATTCAATTGATTTATCCGAAGCTATACTCTGAAATGAGGATGACACCGTCTTTGAAACAGCCATCTCCAGCATTTCTTTATCTGAATTACTAACAATTCTTTCCAGAATATCCGAGAGTTCAAGTTCCTCAACCTGCATTTTACATCCGCAGGACTGACGCAGCATAAACCTTGCAGGAAGCTTCATCTTCACCGGTTTTGAACCCTTGCAAAGAGACACCGCACATTTTAGCGCGCGATATCCCATTTCCATGCCATCCTGGTTGGCTGTGGTAAGCGGCGGATCCATACGCTGTGCAAAATCTACATCATCATATCCCGTTACCGCTATATCCCTTCCCGGAACCAGCCCCCGTTTCTGACATACCCTATATATACTCAGTGCCATTTCATCATTTGCCGCAACTATGGCTTCAGCATCAGGATAATTATTCAAAAGACGTTCTGCCAGATGTTCCACATCCGAAGAATAATCACCATACTCTACCATATCACCGAAAACAGTAAGACCATGTGCTTTCATCGCATCAATATAAGCATGTTCTCTTTCATTTGAATCCGTATTATTCTTAGGCCCGCTTAAATAAAGAATCTTCTTGTAGCCATGATCCGACAGCAGATGGTCGACAATCTTATACATTCCGGCATAATTATCGCTGATGATAAAACTATCATCGGAGTTCTCATCATATTCTTCAAGAATGACTATCGGAACACTTCTGTATTTTGATGCAAAAGTCTCCCTGTCTTCCTTATCCAGATAAATACACAATGTTCCATATGAAATAATGAGAGCATCCAGACCGGCTATCAATGAATAGTCATAAAGAGAATTGAATTGATAATTATATGCAAAAAGATCATTATTATCTCTATTCCAATAACTCAGTGCATTCCCCTGTGCACCTACAAAAAATGATACATTAACATTTTCAGTCTTTGCAGCTTCGCAAATACCGCGTATAAGTTCCATAGGATGCTGAGTATGAACATTTCCGATCATCACCCCTATATGAAACACCTTTTCCTCGGACATAACCTTACCCCTGTTTATGTTATATTACAATACCGACTCTGCAACTGATTATGCTCCATAATTCCGATTTATGCAATCCATAAAACACTATTAATTATATAGCTCTTTTGATATGAACGTAAAAAAATCCCGCAAGCCTAAGCTTACGGGATTTGAATAAATCTTATTTTCTGAGGTTTGTAATTAGCAAACGCCCTGAGCGATCATTGCATCAACAACCTTCTTGAAACCTGCAATGTTAGCACCTGCAACATAGTTGCCTTCCATGCCGTATTCCTTTGCAGCATCATCGATGTTGTGATAGATACCAACCATGATGTTCTTGAGCTTAGCATCAACCTCTTCGAAGCTCCATGAAAGTCTCTCTGAGTTCTGGCTCATCTCAAGTGCTGATGTAGCAACACCACCTGCGTTAGCAGCCTTA
>CACZHN010000023.1 GCA_902780985.1 uncultured Lachnospiraceae bacterium
TCCTTGAGTTGCTCAAGGAGTGTCCCCCATTCCCATTTTGACTATTCAACCTCCGTCCCCGCGTCTCACTGCTTATCTTTCTTATAAAGCAGGAAGTATGCGCCAAAGAAGGTAAGGGATCCGACTACTGTCATGATTGCTTCGGTTGCAAATGTCGAAAGCTGGATAACTCCGGCCATGCTGAGTCCCAGCATTCCGTCCAGGATCGTATGGATTACAATAGCAAGAGGATAAAGCCAGAACTTCTTCTTATCCTTGCATGCGTAGAATACCAGCACCGATGCTCCGATATGATACAGAACTGCGAATACTCTTTCATACATAACAACCGCAACATATCCGAAACTTGCCGTTCTAATCTGATCAACGGTCGAATATATAGTATCTGCCTGATCCGGTGCTTTAGCAAGTACCGCATCAAGAACCGAACCGAATGTACCTGAATTTATCATCAAAGCATATACAAAATATGTGATAAATGTTGCTCCTATAACAAACATTACTTCGAAAAGTCCGTGTCCGATTCCGTAGGATATGGATGTCTCTCTGTTCTTACGGTTCTTCAGTACTGTCTTATATGCTACCAGTCTTCCCGTCTCTTCAAACACTCCCGGGAAAAGACCTACTAGAAACGCCCAGAGCACCGGTCTTGCATTTATAAATCTGCTTAATCCGTGCTCCTGAAGTCCCATAGCCGTCGGTAAGATCAGAACATTCTGGATCGGCTTTTCCAGAACGATAACAAACAGTAAAAATGTTGCGGCACCCACCAGGATTGTGGAAATCTTCTCATTCTTTTTCTTCTTCCAGATAAGTGCTATTACGATAGGAACTATTATTGCCAATGCTGCACATACTGCCAATGAAACTACTGCTTCTGTTCCGATTTTTTCGAACTTCATAATACACCTCCTGTGTAATATCTGTCGTATTTGTATTACTCTTTGTAATACAGATGATACATCAAGTTATTTTTCCTGTCAAGATATTTCGAAAATATTTTTTGACAGTACATGAGCAATATAATACAAAGGCAACAAAAATACCGGCCTCATTCCGAGACCGGCAGTTCCAGTTTGATTATAAAGTTTTCTTCATCCTGCTCTGCGCTGATGTTTCCTCCCATCATCTCCGCAAAGCGTTTGCATATATAAAGTCCCAGTCCTGCACCGCCCTGGGTACGGGATGAATCCTGTTTATAGAATCTGTCGAAAATCCTGTCCACGTCTATCTTCACTCCCGAATCCGTGGTGATACTGAGTATCAGCTTTCCTTCACTTCCGCTGTCTATCTTAAAGTCCAGTTTTTTCTCGGAATACTTAACCGCATTTGATATAAGATTCTGTATTATTCTCACAAGCCTCTTCTTATCGGCTATCACATATATATTCTGCTCAGCCTGTTCAAATGACGGTTCCAGTCCCTTTTTGTCAATCTCCGGACTTTCGGCAAGTATCTCTTCGCATATGACCTCGCTGAGATTTACCCTTTCCGACTTTATATCAACCTGATCGGATTCTATAAGCGAAAGCTCGAAGAAATCATTTACAAGCTTATTCAGATACCTGGCTCGTTCCAGAGATATCTCTATATTCGATGTCATCTCAACTCTGTCTTCGGTTTTCTCCGCAATCTGAAGATAACCGATTATGGAAGTAAGCGGAGTTCTCATATCATGTGATATCATGGATATCGACTCCTTCATCTTCCTTTCTTCCTCTTTACCATCAGCCTTGATCTGCATTATATCTTCATACAAGCGATTTACCTCCACGATCATATCCTGAAGATCGCCGTCCACGAAGTCCACGTTCATCTGCCTCTTATCGGGGTTATTCCTCATTTCTCCTATAACCTTTTTCATCTGGCTCTTCACCAGAAGCAGCTTAGCAGACAAAAAGAGGACCAGTGCTATAAGTATGATAACAACATATAACATAACAGGTCCTCCTTGTTTCGATTAATTAGTTTGATACGTCGCGCTTGTTAAAGAATCTGATAATAACCGTAACAAACACTACGATTGCTATTATCGCACATATTGCGCACGGTATCAAATCCGAATTAGATGAGCTCCTTGCAAAGCAGAGGAAGGAATGATCGTAAATAACATTTCCATAAAGGAGATTTCTGAGGATATTTCCACCGATAAATGCAACTGATACACAGGCAAACAGTGCAGTATATGCATTTCCGCAGATATAAGCTATAAGCATATAAAATGCATTCATAGCAATCATCTGAAGAATAACAACACCTACCCAGACAATGTCTTTCTTATTAAATCCGTCAAATGAATAACCGAAGCCTCTGCCGTATCGAATCGTGGTTTCTACTGCAAGACCTAGGTGGAATATAGTTGTCAAGATGCTTGTTGCCATGAGCTGGCTGATAACTATCTTCCATCTTTGATTTCCTGTAACGATAACTCTGTGCAGAGTTCGGTTCGTAAAATCAATTCCGACATACCATGCGATAAGCATTCCGATCAGAAATGAAAATGATAAGTCCGATATACCGTCTTTGAATCCGTCATACATACGACCGTTCGGAAATGCATCGATATAAGACTGCTTAATTCCGACTATAAGATCATAAATCACCAAAAATACCAGGAATCCCATACTCGCATAGAACGGAGTAAATCTTCTCATTTTGTATCTTTCTATTTTAAACAGATTAAGCATTTGCTTCTCCTCCTGTAATTGTCATAAAGTAATCTTCAAGTGACTGCTCTTTCTCTGAGAGCTCGGATATAACTATTCCCGCTTCCATAAGGTACTTTGAAAGCTCTGCCTTCATTTCAGGCTTACCGAAAATCTTTACCGAATCATCTTCTTCAACCTTATATGCTGTACCCGGAAAATGCTTTTCAAGGATTGTAACTGTCTCCGGAATATTGCTGTCCTTAATCTGAATATACTGACTGCATTTTTCCTCAAGCATTTCATGTGTATCGGTTTCTATTATTCTTCCCTTATGGATAAAGATAAAGTCTGTTGCCAGAAGATAAAGCTCACTCAGGATGTGACTTGATACGAATATCGTACATTCTTTTTCTTCATTTATCTTCTTGAGCATGTTTCTCAGTGCAACTATATTCTTCGGATCAAGACCGTTTATCGGCTCATCCAGGATAAGGAACTGAGGATTTCCGATCATTGCCATTGCGATTCCCAGTCTCTGCTTCATTCCCATGGAAAGGCTTTTTGCTGCTTTCTTCTGCTGCTCTTCAAGACCTACAAGCTCGATAACCTTGTCTGTAGCCGATTTATCCGGATTACCTACCAGCATTCTCTGAATCTCAACATTCTGTCTTACTGTGTACTTCGGATAAAGATACGGACCTTCGATCATGGTTCCTACCATCTTTCTCTTTGCTTCTATAGCTTTCGGCTCATCCGCTCCCATCAGTGAATAATCACCGGATGTAGGAAAGATAAGTCCCGATATGATCTTCATAAATGTACTCTTGCCGGCACCGTTTTCTCCGATAAAACCGTATATATGATTTTTCTTTAATGTTACACTCACATTTTCAAGTGCAAATTTATCTTTGTATTTCTTTGAAATATTTCTTGTTTCAAGTATTACATCACTCATTTGTTCAAGTTCCTTTCGTTTTGATGATGTGAGTATATATTAAGAGTTTAAGAAAAATGTTCACCAATCCTAAAGAAAAACTAAAGATTGATAATCAAAAGTAAAGGCAAAAGAAAAACCGCCCTTACTTAGAAAGGCGGTATCCCATTCCGTAAACCGTATCGATATACGGTTCATCCGTGATCTTTGCTATTTTCTTGCGAAGATTACTCATGTGTACGTTCATGGTATTATCTTCGCTTAAGTATTCGTCACCTGTTATGCTCTCAAAGAGATTCCGCTTTGAAAAAACCTTATTGGGATTATTCAGCATGAGTTCCAGAATACTGTACTCCATGGTGGTACAGGTCAGTTCCTCTTCTCCGATATAAACTCTCTTTGATTCCTTATCCAGTTTCATATCTTTATACTTCAGCTCGGATGCCGGCTTTACATCTCCGGTACGGCGAAGTACTGCCTCTATCCTGAGGATGACTTCATCCACATCAAAAGGCTTACTTATATAATCATCGGCTCCCAGTCTGAGAAGCTCAATTCTGTTCACTACTTCGTTCTTTGCCGAAAGAACTATGGCCGGTGTATTCTTGGTCTTTCTGAGTTCCGCAAGAACTTCTTCACCCGTCTTCTTCGGCAACATAAGATCCAGCAGAATAAGCTCGTAATCTTTATCCAGCGCCTTCTCCAGTCCTGTCGCTCCGTCAAGTGCGCTGTCCGTCTCGTGTCCGTTATCTATAAGCACTTTGCAGAGAAGATTATTGATCATCTGATCGTCTTCTATTACCAATATCATCAGTCGTTAAACCATCCTTCTGCTGTAATACAAGTCTCTGTACGCCTTCGGTGTATAACCCGTAGTCTTCTTAAAATTAGAAGAGAAAGCACTCTGTGAAGAATAACCCAAAGAGACGGAAATTTCAAGTATCGGTGCATCGGAATATCTCAGCATATTCTCCGCAGTTTTGACTTTCGCCTCATTGATAAACTGATTTACATTTCTTCCCGTTTCACGCATAAAGAGTCTGGAATAATATCCCGTACTCAAACCTTCTCTTTCGGCAAGTTCCTTTACAGTGATCTGCCTGTGAAGATTGTCGTATATAAAATCCAGACTTCTTCTTATATGTTTGGAGACCGTGTTCATCTTCTTCAGCTCACGCATGCGGGTCGCATAATCTTCCTGCATATCCGCCATCAGATCAAGTACCTCTTCCGTGGACTGAGCCACATCGGCTTTCCTGATGTAGATATCGCTCAGGGTATAAGCCACATCACGGTCCATTCCGCCGTCAATGCACATTCTGCTTATTACCGCAGCCGAAACCACAAGATGATAAATCATATTACGAAGAGGGCTGTCCGAAAGAACTCCTCTGCCCTCCTCGAATTTATGTCTGGCAATCTTGAATCGTTCTTTGACGCCCTCTACGTCTCCGTTTTTTATTCTGTTGTATTGTCTGAACTCTGCATGATAATCGTCACGGATGAATTCCTCCTGACGCTGCAGGTACAGTCTATAGTTCAACGTGCTGTTAGTGTCCATATATTAAGTTCTCCACATGATATTTATACAGCTACCTTAACCCAAGCATCATGCGCTGCATATAAAGTCCGGCGTTCTGAAGCCCCTTCTTAATTCTGTCTACAAGAATTATTATATTCTTTGTATCCATTTCTGCAAGGAGAACATGAAATGCATCTCTTTCTCTCATTATAATATCACTGTTTCTGAAGAGACCTGCGAGTACATTTCCCGAATTCTGAAGAAGTGTTTCATATTCATCATAAGACATCCTGTCTGATGCAGGTTTGATGGATATGATCATCTCGCATGCCGAATTGTGGTATGTACTGATATATCTTGTGAGATAATTATATATGGTCTTATACTCGGCTTTCTCCATCCAGACTGCTCCTCTGGCCGGTTTAGCCTTTGCCTCGAGTTCCTCTGCTTTTTCCGAGCCTTCTACTGTTGTTTCCTCTTCGTCAAAATCGTCTTCGCTATAATACACTATCTCATGCTTTCCCGAGTTTTTAGCATAGTACAGTGCTCTGTCAGCTTTTGTGAAAAGAGCGGTATAATCCGTTCCCTGATCGGGAACCATAACCGCACCGACGGATATCTCCACATTAATAGGACTATCTTCACTTATAAGATCGGATAATCTCTCTTCACTTAACTGCTCTGCCAGGAATTCGTTGATCTCGGCACTAATGTAAGAGTAAACATCTTCCAGTTCCGACTTTTCTGTAAGATTCTTACAGAATACTACAAATTCATCTGTTCCCAGACTTGCTTTTATATCATCCTTACCCATAACATCGTCAATTATTCTGGTGAACTGAAGGTGAAGTCTGTCTGCCAGTTCCTCACCGTAGGCCTCATAGAAAGATGTTAAGTTGTCCAGGTTGATGATAGCAAGAAGTCCGTTTTCTGCTGAGCAAGCTTTATACAAGTTCTTTAAAACCGATAAATCACTCATATACCCCATCCTCCTTTAACCTATTTGTATTCCGGGCATTCGACTGGATTTAATGCGACTGCTTTAAGTGACGCTCCCGGATTTACATTTCCATCTGATACCATCACAACCGGTCTATTATCAACTATACAGATAACCCACCCTGCGGGAACGAAGTTATCGGACTTAATCTCCTTCGTATATTTCAACGTCGGAGGTGGACATGTAGAATCCATAAGTTCTTTCAGAACACTGCTCGGGTCAATTCCGTTTCCGACAGTCCACTCAGTATCGCCGCTTTGTGCTGTCAGCAGAACATTATAGTTTCCGTCCGTAACGTTCGTTGCCATAACAATATCATATACTGCGTCATTTGACAATGCCGTATTTAAGGCAGTTGCGATAACTCCTGCGGAATCCACATCGTCCGCTTTTCTGGATTTATCTATATATCGAAGCAGCATTGGCGCAATAGTTATGGAAATGATAGCAACGATAGCTATGACGATTATAAGCTCCACCAACGTGAAACCCTTATTCTTCATAAACAAAACCTCCCTGTTATAGATTAAATAGTGTGTGTTTTTGACGGTTTTTAATCTATCATAGGGAGGAAGTTGGTTTTGTCGTATTTTTGACTTTTTTTATATATTTTAAACCGGTTAGTATGAACAATATGTGACCAAATCCCTTACTGGGCTTGGCTTCACAGCTTTTTCACACTTAATACGCAGTCCGTTCACAAATGACACTCTGATTGTTTTTCTTTTAATTTTCTTTCTTTTTCCATTTTCGAATATACGCATCCGCAGTAATCCTGTCTGTAAAGATTGTATTCGGCAGACAGTTCGATGGATCTTTTATATCCGTTTTTCTTTTTAAAATCACTGAAGAGAAATGCGGGAATTTTAGTTTCTGATTCCCCCGTTGCCGCGCCTCGCATTTCCTCTTCGAGAAGCATTCCTATCTCGTTGATCCATTCCGCATTCTTATAAGGACTTATGGACAGCGTGGTGGTAAAGTAATCGAAGCCTTCTTCCAGTGCATAACGCGCCGTGCGTCTCAGTCGCAGCATATAGCACTTATAGCAGCGCTCCGACCTTTCCGGAAGATTCTCCATTCCTCTCGCCATCTCATGGAAGACCTCCGGCTCATACTCGCCTCTTACTATCTTTATATTCTTCGCAAACTCGGCTTCTTTGGAGAATCTCAGCAGTTCCTCCAGTCTCTTCTCATACTCGTCTTTTTCATCTATATTGGGATTATAGAAGAAAACCGTTATGTCGAAATGCTTCTCCAGCAGCTCTATACAATGGGAACTGCAGGGACAGCAGCAGGCGTGAAGAAGAAGTTTCGGTTTGTCAATCATTTTATCTGCTTCGTCAAGCTGTTTTTCGAATTTTTGATATAAAAAATTACCGCTCATTTTTTACTCCTGACATTGTACGTCACGGTTGACTTTACTATTTTTTTAACCTATACTCTAATTAAATATAGGGGTGTGTAGTTATTGTTTTGGAGGGGGATTGCGCTATGACCGTAGATCAGGCTATCAAAAAATACAAACTCGAACCCGTTAACCCGTATACGGCAAAAATCAAAGCCGAGGAGCTTAATGTCGAAGAAGTTCTCTATATGAACGTTCAAAAGAACAAGTATGCGTATATCATACGTGACGGCGCCCGCGGCATATATCTTTATAAAGACGAAAAGAGTCTGTATACAAAACTATATAAGGGCATTAAAATGATTAAGCTTGATCCGTAAAAGATCAAGCTTATTTTTTTCGTCATTTATGCTTCTTTTCTGACATCCTTGATTTCGCACTTTGTCTTAAGGACTTCCTTCAGATGAAGGATACATTTATCGTTAAGATTAAGTATATCTATTGATTCCTTATCTCCCTGGGTTGAATAGATGGCAACAAGCTTTCCGTCTTCCCCTGCTTTTCCGGAAAAATCTCTGATGGCAGCCTTGCCTCTCTTAACATCCAGATCATTCTTTACACGATCGGAATCTGCATAGTTGACATATGTGATGCTGTCGGCTGAAATACTTCTGATATCCTTTCTGCGGCTCTTGGCCAGGATCTTTGCTATATCCACATCACCGTTTGTAAGTGTGTACTCATACTCAAGATTGAATCCGTCCTTGAAATATATGATAAGATATACTCCTATTACCGATAAGATCAGTCCGTAAGATGAAATGGTAAACATAAGGAATACTCCGGCAAGTATCAAAAGCACCGCTCCTGCGATTGAAAGGTATGTACCGCCTTCGGCCTTTGCCTTAACAACTCTCTCGTTCATTCTGTCCGTCATCATGTTGAAAAAACCTCCGTAATTTTATACTAACAAAGCTCGGTAAAAAGCATGTTTTCATAGTCGAGTCCGTTTTCACGAAGCTCCGCAACCATATATCCCTGTCCTTCCGTCACCTGATTCATATCCAGGGTATGGGCAAAGCACATAAGAAGCTTTGTATCCAGCGATATCCTGATATGGGTTACGCCCTCATCTTCCGGATCTTCGCTCTCCGCATGTCTCGCATCCTCCACAGCCAGTCTTTCTTCTATAACATCAAACATCTTGGCCATAAAGTCTCTGAGACTGAAGAAAGGAACCACATGTTCCACATCTATATAGCATCCGTTTCTTCTGACTGAGAAGATTCCCTGAACCACGCCCTTTTTTTCCAGGCATATCAGAGTTCCGTCCTTTGAAGACATTTCCGAAACAAGTGCATTTACACTATCCGCCGAATAGGACGGTGTGATAAGATTCTTCACCAGCTTTCCGAACTCCAGGTCCGCGCGGATGGTGACCATCTCATCTCTCAGCAGTTCCAGATCTTCCTTCTTTACCGTAATGTCAGCCATCTTTGTGACTGTGGCAAATCCCAGTTCTTCAAACAGCGCCGGATTTTCCGGACGTGCATATACAAACTTTATATTTTCCGAAGCAAGTACCGTTGCCGCATATCCCAGCATCTTGTTCAGTCTTCCTTCGTTCCTGTATCCTTCCTTTACAGCCGCTCCGGTTATGAAACAGGTCCTGTATAACTCTCTCGCACCTCTTGTGAAGTTGTAAGGGTTAAGATGAAGCATGCCCAGCAGGTCGCCGCCCTCTTTCATCATTACTATCTGGTTACTGCGACACATCTTGTCGAAGTAAAAATCCAGAAAGCTCTCCGAGTCGGTGAAGCATTCTTCCCAGAGCATCTTCATTTGTACCAGTTCCGAAGCTGACTTATCAGAAATCTTTATCACGTATCTACTCCTCCAGAAGAGCTATGGCCTGACAGGATATTCCCAGACCTTCGCCGGTAAATCCCAGACCTTCCTCCGTGGTTGCCTTTACATTTATTCTTGATATATCTATTCCCAGTATATCTGCGATCCTCTCACGCATTTTTTCGATATGAGGAGCCATCTTAGGCCTCTGCGCGATGATGGTCGCATCGATATTTCCTACTTTATATCCGGCATCGGCCAGCATCTTTGCTACTTCCTGCATAAGCACAGCACTGTCCGCACCCTTGAAACGCTGATCCGTATCAGGGAAATGCTTTCCTATATCTCCCATTGCGGCCGCTCCCAGAAGTGCATCCATAATGGCATGCAGCAGGCAGTCCGCATCGGAATGCCCCAGAAGCCCCAGCTCATATTCTATCTCCACACCGCCGAGTATAAGCTTCCTGTCCGGAACCAGACGGTGTACATCATATCCCATTCCTACTCTCAACGATTATTCCTCCCAGACTACATCCGAACCGTCATCAACGTATCTTCCGCCGTCTTTATATACCTTAAATACCGTAATGATATTTGAGATACCCAGAACCGCAAGAATGATTCCGAGAACGATGACAACCACATTTGCAACTGTTGTAGGTATGAAGAAAAGAACCACACCTAAGATAAGAGTTATAACATCATTAATTATATATGCCAGGAAATTATCGCTCTTTCCTTTTATGACATATGCATCGTGAATACTCATGATCGAATTCACGGTAACGCAGAGTCCTATGACCTTAAGTATAAGACCTGCCACAAATCCCGATGCCGCAAGACATATGATTCCTATCAGAACCAACGCTATCGCCAGCACCATTGATGCGGTAGAAACCGCTGCCATCAGCGAGCATCCCAGAAGAATACCCACGATTACAAAAAGAATTCCGACTACTTTAACCGTTATATCCAAAGCTCCGTCGGGTTTAAATATAAAGAAGCAGCCTATAATAAGCATGATTGCAGGCACGGCAAGGTTCTTGCTGTTCTTCTTTATAAAATCCGTTAATGTACCGTTACTGCCCATTTTTCCTCCTTATAAACTAACAGCCGCCTTAACTATCCTGTCGGCGCTGTGTCCGTCACACGAACCCATGTATTCGTTCCAGAAGTCTTCATATGTTTCCGGATCAATTTCATAATCATCATTCAGGATACATTCCTTCAGTTTTTCCGGCTCCGTGATAAGTCTGCACGGAAAACTTTCGGGATCCTTATAAAAGCCTCTTTCCTCTCTGAACTGCTCTATATCGGGACAGTATAACACAAATGGCTTCCTGTATACAGCATAATCAAAAACTATCGAAGAATAATCCGTGATGAGAAGATCCGCCACCGGAAGCAGCTCCATCGAATTTATGCTGTCCTTTCCCGTTCTCATAAGAGGATGAGGAAGTACCATAGTGTACCAGTCATCTCCCAGTTCATAGAGAACCTTATCCTGCCCTGTGCTTATGGCCGTACACTCAGGGTCTGCCGCATTTCCCGAGAAAGACGGTGCATAAAGCACTACCTTTCTTCCCAGAGCTTCGTTATGATCTGCGAAAAACTTCTCTCTGCAGCGTTCCTGCCAGCGCTTATCCATAAGCGTATCCGTTCTTGCTATTCCGGTACTTTTCGCGGTTCCCGGTTCAAGCTGCAGAGCCTGTTCCCAGACCGGCTCGCATACCGGTGCGCTGACCGTCACAAGATCGTAATTCTTTGTCACATCCCCTTTATAATACTCGGGAATGTCATCTGTCGTATCATAGCCCATCTTCTTCAGAAGGCCGCCGGAATGCCACAACTGGATAACCTTTGTCTCCGGTCTCTTCTCACAGGATGAAACCGGCAGGAAATAACTGGATATGAATATCATACCCGATGTGGCATATTCCTTCATAAACTGTCTCATAAAACTCATGGCATCTATCGGCTTCATGCGTCCGATATCCCTGCACATGACCTTTACATTATATCCTCTCTTCTTAAGAGCTCTGGCCACCGGGATCATGTTGTCCGTCAGGCCGTTGGAATGTGCATCCGCAAAGATGACCTTCTTCGGATCCACTTCCGATTTAGCAGCGTACTTTTCGTAAATGCGAGGCAGATAACCGTTCTGTACCACACTCTTTATCCGCTGCTTCGTCTTGAAAAACTTCTTCATGCTATTCTCCCTGAATAAGAAGCTCTATATCGGAATTGGAAATGCCTCTTACATTTGCATTGTTTCTGTCCGCAGCTGCGTTATCAACCTGTCCGATATTATGACCGACACCGGTCCTGTTGACCACTGTCGTATCTTCTTCGCTTCTCTGATCATCGGGAAGTTCAACCACTACCGAACCGCCTCCGGCTTCAACCGCAGCCTTCAGGGTCTCTATCTCTTCCTTCTGCTGTTCTATAGTCTTCTTATACCCCGACTCCATCTCATCGTAAACCGCAGCCTTTTCTTCCGCGCTTCTGAGCTGCATGGTCAGGTTATCTATTTCCGAATTTCTCGATGCCAGCGTACTGTTATAGGTACGCTCCATCTCGTTGATCCTGTCGTTGAATTCCTTCTTGATGCCCGGAGATATAAGGAAGTAAAATACGCAGGCTCCTATTATGATTCCCGCAAACATGTAGAGATTTGAATAACGGACCATGTTCTGTTCCCTGGTCTTCTTTACTCTTACTCTGACCTTTTCCTTCTCCGTAGGCGCGATCTTACGAGCCGGTCTCTTGCCGACCTCCTCTTCCATACCGTAGTAATCGAAGATCTCTCCCGAATTCTCTTCCGACTGTTCTATAAGCCTGTTGAGACTTTCATCCGTCTCACCCATTTCCCTCAGGAAATGTATGGCTGTCGCATTTCCTCTGTCAATAGAAAGCACATGGGCCAGATATTTCTTGGCCACACCGTTTCTCTTTGTCTCAATGGATATAAGAGCCAGCAGCAGATATGCCTTCACGAAATGATTATTACCCGTTATACACTTATGAAGCTGTATGGTAGCCAGATCGAATTCGTGATTCTCTGCCTGCTGAAGAGCCTGATTAAAAACCCTCGCCAGCTCATCGCTTTCTTCAAGGGTTTTCGGATTATCTCTCAGTTCTTTAAGATATTTGACCGCAGGGTTGTCCGACGTTCTGTAATTCGCACTCATAACCCAGTGCGAAAGTGCCGGCACCGTCTCTCCCATCTCATAATATATGAGTCCCAGGAGATTGCGGGATTCCACATTTGTCTTGTTATATCTGAGAGACATCTTCAGGGCGTCCATGGCACCGGTCAGGTCATGGACTCTTGCTCTGTCGAGACCTATGTTGTAATAGTACAGCGACGTGTTGCCCGCCTTCTTCAGGAAGCTTTCATGGAGCCTGCACGACGTGCAGTATCCTCCCGCTCCCACGGGCTTGTGACAGTAGCTGCACAGTTTCCTTCCTGCCATAACTACTTCCTCTCGGTTCCTCTCAGATCCTCTGTCATCTGAAGTACTATATCGGCGATATCCTTCAGATCGTTCTTATATATATCCTCCTCTGCCTGGCTTACTTCCAGACTCGGAGCGAATCTTTTGATCTCTTCATCAAAATCTATCATTGTATTTCCAAAACCTCTCCTGCCATGTATAAAGAACCTGTGATGATGAGAAGTTCATCCTCCTTCAGATCCTCCACGGCTGTCTTATATGCTTCCGCACAACTCTTCGAATATGTGATCTCTGCCTTATCTCCCAGTGCCTTAGCGAAAAGTTCACCGGCAACCTTGCTGTCCAGACGTCTGCCGGACTCAAGTTCGGTTACTATTACCTTATCAGGCGCGATGCCCGAAGACAGAATCTCTATAAGCTTCTCGTAGTCCTTATCACTGGATACTGCGAAGATAAGCTTTACATTTAACTTTCTGAGATTTCCGTACTGCTTTTTCAGTGCTTTTACAAACTCCTCGGCAGCGTCGGGATTATGCGCACCGTCGAGTATAACATTATCTTTCAGATATTGGAACCTTCCCGGCATATTAAATCTTGCCAAGGCTCTGTGAATTATATCGGACTTCTCGTTTATGTCCATATCATGGAACAATCTGTCGAACATATATACAGACTGGCTTGCATTTCTTGTCTGATATACAGCACCGTTGTTCAGTACCAGATTGCTGTAAGTATAATATCTGTTATCAAGTGAAAAATCAATCTTTCCCTTTTCCATACTGTTAATGGCAATCTCCGTCCAGTACGCATTAAATGCAGGGCATCCCTTTTCTCTTGCAACGTGCTCGATAACTTTGTTGGCTGAAGTCTTGCCTGTGAAATATACAACAGGCACTCCCTTCTTGATGATGCCTGCCTTCTCTCCGGCTATCTCTTCTATTGTATCTCCGAGATACTGGGTATGATCCAGACCGATACGTGTGATGGCTGTCATACAAGGGCGTATGCAGTTTGTGGCATCAAGTCTTCCGCCCATTCCGGTCTCATATACTACATAGTCTGCCTTCTGCTCGGAAAAATATACGGCAGCCATGGCAAACAGGAATTCGAAGAATGCCGGATGACTTCCGCCTTCTTCTATCAGCTTATCGGAAGCCGACTTTACGATATCGAATATTCTTCCGAAATCGTCGTCACCTATATTCACGCTGTTGATGGATATTCTCTCACTTATATCAACCAGATGAGGTGATACAAAAAGTCCTGTCTTGAATCCTGTCTCCTCAAGCATGAGGCTCATCATTTTCGCAACCGAACCCTTGCCGTCTGTTCCGGCTATATGTATGGTCTTTGCATCTCTTTCCGGATTTCCGAGTATTTCCATAAGTTTAGCAGTGTTCTCCGGTCCCGTCTTATCAGCAAATCTCGGGATATCATTTATATACTTTACAGCATCCTGCTTTGTCATATTTTTCTTCCTATCTGTTATCTACTTTCTCAGGGTACATATCGTGCTCTGTAAGCCTCTTCCATGCAACCTCTTCCCACTTGGTTCCCGGCTTTCCGTAATTGCAGTACGGGTCGATGGATATACCGCCGCGCGGTGTGAACTTTCCCCATACCTCGATATACTTCGGATCCATAAGAGCGATAAGATCCTTCATGATCTTATTCATGCAGTCCTCATGGAAATCGCCGTGATTTCTGAAACTGAAGAGATACAGCTTGAGAGACTTGCTCTCAACCATTCTCTCACCCGGAACATATGATATATAAACCGTCGCAAAATCCGGCTGTCCCGTGATAGGACAGAGGCTTGTAAATTCAGGACAGTTGAACTTTACAAAATAATCATTATCCGGATGCTTATTGATAAATGTCTCCAGCACCTCCGGTGCATAGTCCTGTGGGATTGCAGTCTTCTTGTTTCCCAGCAGTGTAATTCCTTCTTTTTCCAAATCTGTTCTGGACATATATATCTCCTTCTATTTGTCTAAATCAAGCTTCACAGGGCAGTTAACCTCTTCGTGAAGTTTAAAGCAATAAAATATTATACCATTTATTTTCGCATCTGTAATCCTTGAAAGTGAAAGAGCATATAATTCAAGCTGAACACTGTATCTGTCAATAAGCTCTTCTCCCTTTTTTACGTTATCGGTTTTGTAATCGATAAGGGTGATGGTCTTCTTTCCGTCCTCTCCTACTTCATAGAAGAAAGCATCCACGATTCCCTGAACAGTGATCATGTCGTCATCAAATGATTCCTCGCTGTAACCCATTCCCGGAATCTCCGATGGCTTCATTCCCATCAGGAAAGACTTCTCTCTGTAGAGCATTCCCTTAGCTGCGGCATTCTTCATTCTTCTGAAGAGAGACTTCTCATCATCACTGTAGAAGCCCAGTACCATATCTTTTCTGAGATGCTTCCTGTCTTCATCCGTGAAGAAATTCTTCTTCATGATCCTGTCGATCTCCGCATCCAGATCATCTCTCGAATCTATCTTCGAATAATCCAGAAGTTCCATGATCTTATGTACCACGGTACCTCTTCTGGTACCCGGATAAATGTCTTCTTTTTCAGGAACTTCAGGCTGCTCCGCGGTGATCCTTCTCGGGATAACGCCTTCCTCTTCGAGTTTGATCGTGTAGGCTCTCTCAATTCCGCTTACAGCCGCCTTAGAAGGCGCTGTAACGGCTTCCGGATAAGGATACCTGTAATTGTAAGGGTTATCTTCTTTTTTCGGTTTCTCGGCCTCTGCCTGCGCCACTTTTTCTTTCAGACGTTTATATGCTTCTTCCGGTTTAGCGGCTCTTTCTCCATCCTGTCTTCCGGTATATTCCGCAATCAGATCTGTCTTCTTAAACATCTTCAATTCAAAATACTTATCGAATCCTTCAACATTAATTGCGGGAAGGATCATAAAAAGCATAGCTTTGATTCGAGGATTTAATCCTAAATCGTAATGCAGTGTATCAAAAGGCTGTCCTGTTAATCCTGTTATGACAAGTCTCTCTTTTGCACGCGTCATAGCTACATAAAGAAGACGCATTTCTTCAGCCATCGTTTCTCTTAATTGCATATCAATAAATATGTCTCTTTTAACACCTTCTCTTTTAACGCATATTCCGTTATCCAGTATCTCATAACTGTCATGTGCCAATCCGTATTCCGGATCCATGATCACAGCCGTCTGCATATCCCGTAAATTAAAGCCATGTCCCGTTCTTGCCAAAATGACTACCGGATACTCAAGACCTTTACTGCTGTGGATAGATGTAACGTGAACAACATTCCCGGCATCACTCTGAGCTTCGGCTTTTCCGAAATCTATATCGTGAACCCTGCATTTCTCCACATATCTCATAAAGTCAAACAAGCTTGTAAAACCTGACTTTTCAAATACTTCGGCACGATATCTCAGCATTCTGACATTAGCAAGTCGAATCTCTCCCTCAGGCATAGAAGATACAAATATATCATATCCTGTGTCATCCAGTATCATATCTATCAGTTCCGCAATCGATATATATGATTTAACACTTTTCCACTTGTCAAACAGTGTTATGACCGCATCTAATTTCACGGCAACCCTGCGTAATTCATCATCGTCCGAATCTCTGTAGGCATTTGCAAAATCCAGACACATATCATACATATATCTTCTTCTGAGCGGTCTTCTGGTCATCACCAGTGCCAGCTCAGGCTCTGTCATCTTTCCTATTTCGGAAAGAAGAACCGATGTAAAAGGAATATCCTGTCTGGAATTATCTATAACTGCCAATACTCCCAGAAGAGTCATTATCTCAGCCGCATCAAAGTACCCCGAATTGCTGTCCAGCTTTACGGGAATTCCCATATTGGTCAGCACATCCACCATAGGTTCGGTTCCCGACACGGTTCTCATTAAGATCGTAATATCTCCGAAATTGTATTTTTTTCCTGAGGCGTCACTTCCGTTTACAAACTCAAGAATTCTTTTACCTATCATAAAAGCTTCTGCTTCGTCCGAAGATATCAGATCAAGAGATTTTACCTGTTCATCCTCTTCCTCATCTTCGTCTTCCGATTCTTTTTCCTGCACCGCATCTCTATCCTTTTCAAAATTCGTCATAAGAATCAATTCCGGTCGAATCGTTTTTTCTTCAGGATTCTCCTGCTCACCTTCCTTTTTCTCAGGTGCATTCAGTTTGGCATCATCATCATATTCAATACCGCCTAATTCTTTTGTCATCAGCATACTGAATATAAAGTTTGTCGCATCAAGGATTTCTTTTCCGGATCTGTAATTTGTATTAAGGTTCAGAAGTATTCCGTCTCCGTCTTCTCTTGCATAATTTTCACTCTTATCCATAAAGAGTTTCGGTTTTGCAAGTCTGAACCTGTATATGCTCTGCTTTACATCTCCTACCATGAATATATTGCAGGCACGGCCTTCATCATCACGTCTTGCTACGGAATTCAGTATTTCTTCCTGAAGATCGTTACTGTCCTGATATTCATCAATATAAATATATCTGTATCTGTCTCTGAGTTCTACGGCAGCAGGTGTCAGTTCTCCCGTTTCCGAATCACGTAAAACTCTGTATGCGAAATGAGCTATATCTCCGAATTCAAACCGTTTATTTCTCTTCTTTTCTTCAATCAGTCTCTCTGCAAACTTCTCCGTATAGTCAATCAGGCTAAGAGTAATCCAACGGTTCCTCTCCTGCTCATCTATGATCTTATCCATATCGGGAAGCTTCTGAAACACCTTCTTAATATAGTTTCTGAACTCCGCATAATACGAAGTCTCAGGTCCGAACGCTTCTACGCAGGCAGACTTCTTGGTAAATGTTTTCATTTTTTCATTTGCTGCGATACGCATTTCTTTTAAGTCTTTACCCAGACTTATATTTCTTACATACTCTATATCCGCATCTATAACCTGCATCATATTATCTGCAAGTTTTTCCAATTCCGTCCCCTTGAAAGCAGCATAAAACTCTTTTGCCTTCTCTAGCTTTAGTATCGTATTTTCCGCAATATTCATTATCTGTTCGACAAGTTTCTTCACCCACGTAAGCTTTTTTATCTTACTTCCGGATGCCCTTGCCTGATCTCTGACATACTCAAAAAACTTATGCTCATCCGCATGACTTTGAGAAACCTTGTATATTACGAAAATTGTATCTCGAAGAAAACTGTCATCTATTCCTTTTTTCATAAAAATGCCGGAGAGCTTTGAAAAATTCTCATCTTCCTTATACCAGTTTTCAAAGCATTCATCCAGGATGTCTTCCTGGAGCATCTTAGCTTCCTGAGCATCATAAAAATCGTATGCGGGATCTATTCCGATACGGCTGAAATTTTCTTTTACAACACGATTACAGAAGCTGTCGATTGTTGTTATATCCGCATTCTCAGCCAAGGAAAGCTGTTTGACCATATGAGGATTTCCTCCGTCCTCACAGATCTTTTCAAGAGCTTTTATAATCTTTGTCTTCATTTGTGCTGCAGCCGCACGGGTAAAAGTAACCACCAGAAGCTCATCTATACCGCATCTTTTCTCCGTAACACTTCTAATGATTCTCTCAACCAATACCGCTGTTTTACCGGAGCCGGCAGCTGCCGATACCAATATATTCCTGTCATCTTTAAGACTTTCCAGAACCTTTAATTGTGCTTTGTTCCAATCTGTCATATTGAGACCTTTCCTCTATATTATCTGTTATACGTGCTATGGTTTCTATTGAGCTTTCCGCATCATCCGGAATGTACTTGACCTTTCCGCCGTAATTTCCGAATCTGCAGATCTGCCTGTAATCGCAGTAAGTACATCTGACTTTTCCGCCTCGTCCCATTCTGATCGGGTTTTTACTTATATCTCCACCCAATATCTGTTCGGTCAATTCTGCCATTTTGTTTCTTCCGAACTTTCCGAGACCTTCCATCTGTTTTGTAACCATCACCGATGTAGACTTTGAATATGTATTGGCACTTCGTCCGCCATCCAGTGACAATACCGTTCCCTTTCCGATAGCACCGGTTTCATCAACTATTCCTTCTTCCTGAAGTTCGGTTATCCTATGTTTTTCAGGATCATCTATATTTATTCCGCCGTTCAGTCTCAGCTGCTGTAACTGCGACTTTTCGGCAGCAGCAGCTTCATCTCCGTTCGCCGATTCAAGAACCTTATCCGTGAGTCTGATCTCCGGATTGGAAACATGATAATAGTACATACCTGCCGGTATAACACTCTTATCTTTATATTCTCTTTTTAATATTTCACTGATTATATCCATATATACCGACAACTGAAGATCCAGTCCCTGTTCGATACGTTTTGGATCAAATTTTTTCTCACCTGTCTTATAATCTATGATTCGGAAAATCCTCTCATCTTCCGTGTCATAAATATCCATTCTGTCTATCTTTCCGTTTACCGTTATCGGAACCTTCTCTCCATCCGGTCTGAATACATTAAATGTAGCCGAAAAAGTCTGTTCAAACGACTCCGGAAGAAGACTTCCCTTTCCGATATGGTATCTCATAGTCTTCATCGTTCTGACCATGATGCTATATAATTCCGATCTTACCAGATCATTCTTTCCCTTATCTCGTTCTGTCTCATCTCTGAAGAACTCGTTTTCGGAAAGTGCCTGATCCAGTGATTCCTTGGAAATCTTTTCCAGTGAAACATCTTTTATCTTTTTCCAGTCATTATAGAAAAGATCTTTTACGGTCTCTCCCGCCAGCTCCAGTGCCCTGTGAAGGATATTACCCACATCAAGGCTGTCCAGCTGTTTCTCCTCACGCGGAGAAAGTTTAAGAATGTATCTTAAGAAATACGAATAAGGGCATCCCGCATAGCTTTCCATCTTTGATACGGATATCTCAAGTTTCAGGTCCTTCATGATATCCTGAGGAAGCTGCTCTGCCTTATTACTGTAAAGCACCGCCCTGTCATCAAAATCAAAACATTCCGGATCCTGATTCCTGAACGCCGCTATATCATTTATTTCCGATGTAAATCTTTCTTCTGTTTCAAGCTCGGCAATATTTCTGTCTCTCAGCATTCCCATTGCATTTCTTATGCTGCCCGTGAAGTAATATATATCCGTTGCCCTGGTTCCGTTAAAAGGTTTCGGAGTCTTTCTTACTGTTTCAAGCTGTGGGAATAGTCTCTTTATACGTCCGAGAATATACGACATCTCCATAGCCTTGCCGTCTCTTCCCGTATCAGCATAGGAAAGCACCAGCTTCTTCTCCGGTTTTGTCAGCATCTGATATATATAAAACTGCTCCATATAACTCTGAATCTTGTCATTCGGCGCGAGCTTCTTCGTTATTCCGTTATCCGCAAAGAGTGCTTCTATCCTGTCCTTATCTCTGTCGGAAAGAAGCTTTCCGCCGGAAGAAACCGCAGGAAGGATTCCTTCATTCATGTTAATGAAGTATATGGTCTTAACACGGTTCAGACGGCTTCTTTCACAATCCGCAACCGTAACGGAATCAAGCGTAGGCGGAATAACGCCCAGTTTCATATCCTCTGTTCCGGAGGAAATGATCTCCAGATAATCATGAATGCTTATCTCTTCATATCCCAGCATCTCATCCATGCTGTCAAACATAGAACAAAGCTTTCCGTAAAGAGCTTTCATTGCATTTGCTTCAGCAGGCTTTCCGAGTCTTTCGTATACTCCGACGGTTTCTTCTATCTTCTTCTCATAATCCAGCTTTTCCGCGGACATCATAGTTCTTAAAGCCTGAGTTATCTTTGAAACGCTTTCGGACTTTTTGTCCAGTTCAAGCATAGGTGCAAGAAGATCCATGACAGCCGCTCTTGCTTTCTCGCAATTCGCATAGTCATCCGCTATCTCATCTTTTAATTCTTCCGGTAAAGAATCTCTGGATACTTCAATGGTCTTCTCCCATATCTTTCTGCCTCTGATACCATGTCTCAGGCAGTGATTTTCAAGCACATCAAGAGCTCCGGATATATCATCTCCCACAAGTCCGAGTTTGATAAATCCGAATACACTGTCGTAATTAAAATCTTTATCTATTATCTGAAGCAGCTTTATAAGTCCTTCTGTATAAGGATTCTTTCCGATGCTCTTGGACTGATCCATGAATACGGGAATTCCGTAATCTCTGAATACACCTTCCGCATAAGCAGTGAGTCCGTTCATATCTCCGGTTACTACGGCAAAGTCCTTAAATCTGGCTCCCTGTCTTACCTGCCTCAGGATATCCTCTGCTACAACTCTGATCTCCGTCACCTGATCATCCGATCTCCAGATTTCAATATCATCAGGCACTCCCGCATACTCTCTGATAGGGAATCTGAATATTCCTCTTTCGAGATGTGCAAGTCCCGATCCCGGTTCAAATCTGGAGAGATCCGTCTCTCGTTCATAATACTTTATGATAGGCGCGGAACCCAGGATTTCTATAAGTGTTTTATAGGTTGTATAACTCTGATAAAAAAGCTCGTGCTCCTTTATCTCTTTGCCCGACTTTATATCCGCACCTTCCATTGTGAGACCGAATATAAGTTTGTCGGCTCTTTCGTTAAGTCCGCGAATGATATCGAACTGATCCGGAGTAAAGCCTCTGAACTCATCAAAGACTATAACGGCTCCGTCAACTATACTCTTTACGGACTTATCCTGAAGACACTGAGCAAATATCTTCATTCTCTCCTCCGGAAGTTCCGCTCCCGAATTCCAGAGAAATCTTACTCTTATCTCTTCATAAATGAGTTTTATATCACTAAGCTTATCGGAAAGCGTATCCGAACCCTGTTCCTTCAGCTTCTCCGAAATAAGCTTGATATCTTCCAATGTAATTCCGAACTGAAGAAGCTCCGATATAAGCGACTTCGCCTGGCTTATGAATCCCTTCTTATCGATGCTTCCGCCGTATACTTTCATGAGGTCCGCAACCTTGGAGCAGGCTGCTCTTACCATCATGCTTCGCTCGAACTCTTCCAGAACGCGGCCCGAAGGTACATCGTATTCTTCGAATATTCTGAATGCCAGTCTGGACATTCCCAGAATATCCACGTTAAGAAGTCCGGATATTCCGAACAGTTCACTGTTCAGTCTGAGGAGTCTTTTTTCAAAAGCACTGGCAGACTGATCCGGTACGATAAGAAGATAATTCTTATCCGGATTTTTATAGGCTTCTTCCAGCAGATAGCGTGAAAGCGCCGCGGATTTTCCCGAGCCCGAAGGCCCTATATATAATTCATTCTGAGCTCTCATAAAACTCCTTCTGTAAATACATTTGTCTTTTGACACATATGGATTAAGTGGCTATAATATATGAGTGAACTTTGTTACTAAATTACAGCTTAGGTTTAAAGCGGAAAAGGGGGATTGCAATGCAAACTTTCAAGGTTGATTCACCGTATAACAATCAAATCAAACTCAAGGTAACCCAGGGACATTTTGCAACAACATCATCACATATTAACTATTACATAGACCTTACCACACTCAAGGCTCGTTCAAGCGAAGCTAAGGCTGTTGCAAAGTCTATGTCATCTGAGTATATTGCTTCCTCAGTTATAGATACCATCGTTTGTCTTGACGGTACTGAGGTTATCGGAGCATATCTCGCAGATGAGCTTACCGCTTCGGGAATTGTCAGCATGAACCAGCACGGTACCATGTATGTTATCACTCCTGAGATCAACTCAGTTGGTCAGCTCACATTCAGAGATAACGTTATTCCGATGATCCATTCAAAGCACGTTCTGCTTCTTCTTGCAACAGCAACTACAGGACGTACAGTCGAGCAGGCTGTTGAGTGTATCACATATTACGGCGGTAACATCTCCGGTATATCCGCTATCTTCTCGGCAGCGGAAGAAATATCCGGACATGAAGTACATTCAATCTTCCATCAGAATGATATCGAAGGATATACTTCATATTCATCACATAACTGTCCGCTCTGCCAGTCAGGCGTTAAACTTGACGGTCTTGTATCAGCCGGCGGTTATTCCGAAATCCGTTAATTTAAAACTTAAGCCCCTGATTTACTCAGGGGCTATTTTTTTGTAGATATTACTCTGCTTCTACTTCTTCTTCCATGTTGACGGTGCGAACATTATAAGCACCGGAAAAAGTTCAAGTCTTCCCGCTATCATATCAAAGATAAAAGTCCACTTCGATAAGATCGTAAACTGTGAGAATCCTCCTGTAGGTCCTATCTCGCCGAGACCCGGACCGATGTTATTTATGGTTGCCGCAACCGATGTAAAGGTTGTGACAAGATCTTTATTCTCAGTACAAATTACCAGAAAAGAAATGATAAACACTGCGGCATAAGCCATCAGATATACATTTGCTATTCTTATGGTATCTTCATCCACTACATTTCCGTCGAGACGGATCTTCGTAACCGAACGCGGATGTGTATACTTGGATATCTCTCTCTTAATCTGCTTAAGATAAAGCACCCATCTCGAAACCTTGATACCACCGCCGGTGCTTCCGGCACAGGCTCCGACGAACATGACAAATACGAGAATAGCTCTGGAAAGAGTATTCCATTTGTCGAAATCCACCGTGGCATATCCTGTGGTCGTCATTATGGATGCCACCTGAAATGCGGATGCTCTGACGCTCTCTCCCACGCTGCCGAAATCGCTCATGATATTGAAACATATAACGATAACCGCGATGGCGTAAATTGCCAGATACCAGATAACCTCCTCGCATTTCAGAAGTTCTTTAAACTTCTTGCTGATGATCAGATAGTAAACCTTAAAGTTACATCCGAACATTATGATGGATATGGTTATTATAACCTGACACAATGCGGAATAACTTGCACAACTGTCGCTTCTTACACCGAATCCTCCCGTACCTGCACTACCGAAACTTATGCAGACGGAATCGAAAAACGGCATTCCCGCAAGATAGAGGGAAATGATCGATGCGATCGTAATACCCGTATTCTTCAGGGCGATTCTCATTTTCGGGTCTGTCAGGAGTGTCAGATAATTCTTATACCAGGGAGACTCAGCCTTCATCAGGTTCATTTCATCCGCAGTGGACTTAAGGAAAATGAGCATGAATACAAGAACGCCCATACCTCCGATCCAGTGAGTGAAACTTCTCCAGAACAGCATACATCTGGCCATTCCTTCAATGTCCGTCAGGATACTTGCTCCTGTTGTGGTAAAACCGGATGCCGTCTCAAATACCGCATCCGTAAAACTCGGAATCTCTCCCGAAATAAAGAACGGCATAGCTCCCGTAAGACTCATAAGGAGCCAGGATAAAGCTGTAACTATAAAGCCTTCCTTAGGGTGAAGCTTCTTCGACTTCGGTTTGATGATCCTCATCAGGGTACCGATAGCCGCTGCCGCTGCTGCGATTATAAGAAGGTATTTTGCCTGAGATTCATGATAGTATAATCCCACTAAAAACGGCAGCAACAGAAATGCCCCCTCAAACTGAAGAAGCGATCCTAAAAATTGTAATATCAAACGGTAATTCATATCGACCGATTATCTCCTGATTATCTCATCCAGACTTTTAAGTCCTTTATGAGTAGTTACTATTACCACACTGTCACCGACTTCCATCGAATCATTTCCACCCGGACGAATGATCTTTCCGTTTCTGTTGATGCAGCAGATAAGTGTTCCGTCTATAATCGGGAGATCCTTGAGGCTGATTCCCGCTCCCGAAAAACCGCTTCGGATATTAAACTCCAGTGCAAGAGCCGCTCCGTCCAGCATTCTGTAAAGCGTCTCCACATCACTCCCCATGGTATTCTGCATACTTCTGATGTATCTCAGAATATAATCGGCAGTGATCTTCTTTGTTGATATGATCTGTCCTACAGGAAGCTCGGATACGATCTCCTCGTAGGAATCTCTGTGAAGTCTTGTCATCATCTTCGCAGATGTATATTTGTTTGCATAGAGCGAAAGAAGGATATTTTCCTCGTCTTCGTTCATAAGTGCACATATGGCATCCATGTCATCCAGAGACTCTTCCGCCAGAAGATTCTTGTCCGTCGCATCTCCGCAGATTATCATAGCCTTCGGAAGTCGTTCTGCCAGTTCATCGGCCCTGTCAGGTCTCATCTCGATAAGCTTGACTCCAACCTTCTGAGTACTAAGCTTGCTGGCAAGATAATAGGACATGGTTCCGCCGCCTGCAATAAGCACGTTCTTAATCGGCTTTGTCTTAATTCCCACTTTATTGAAGAAGGTATTAACATCGGCAAGTGAAAGTGTTACCGATATTTTATCTCCTGCTTCGATGACAAAATCACCACCCGGAATAGATACCTTTCCTCCTCTTTCAGCTATACAGATAAGAGCATTCATTCCTATCTTGGAATGAAGGTTCTTAAGCTGAAGACCATCCAGCAGAGAACCTGCCGGAACTACAAAACTTATAAGATTAACCCTTCCCTTTGCAAAGGTATCAACCTCAAAAGCAGATGGGATCTGGATCAGTCGGAGCATTTCTTCTGCCGCTACCATTTCCGGATTGATAGACATGGAAAGTCCGAGATCCTCTTTGATATATTTGATATCCTCAGCATACTGAGGACTTCTTACTCTTGCGATGGTCTGACATCCACCCGCTTTACGGGCTATCAGACATGTAAGCATGTTCTTCTCATCGTCACTGGTTACCGTGATCATAAGGTCGGTATCTTTGATACCTGCCTCCATAAGTGTCTGTATACTTGTACAATCCCCATGATATCCCATGACATCAAGCGAATTTGTTACCGATGAAAGTGCGCTTTCATCAACATCAATTACCGTAATCTGATGTCCCTCTTCGCAAAGTCTCATTGCGATAGATTTTCCGACCTTTCCACAGCCGGCTATCATAATATTCACAACAGTTCCTCCAATATATAAAACGTCTCTAAGCTTCGTAAAGATGCTTC
>CACZHN010000024.1 GCA_902780985.1 uncultured Lachnospiraceae bacterium
ATCCATAACGATATGGCCTTCCAGCGGAATGTAATCCACAGAGCCGTCCGCCTGATGCTCATGCTTCCAAGCCCACTTGCCTGTACGCTTTGCTGATTCCGTTACGGAACCGTCCGCATTTTCCACTGCATTTACAAGTCCTACATAACCCTCATCTTCCTCGGACTTCTCGTCCAGAAGCTTGAATACTCTGTCGGCACCGGCAAGAGCCATGATTATGGAATTGAACTGCATGGACACCTGATTGATAGGCATGTTAAGACTCTTGTTAAACTGCAGGAATGCAAAGAGTCCTCCCACCGTAAGAGGTGCGATTCCCGGGAATGCACAATCCTTTACGCCGAAGGCTGTCATGATGAGGATTGCTCCCACAACAACGCAGATTACGTAACTGAGATTTCCCATCTGTGCCATGGTAGGCATCAGAATGTTGGCATACTTATTGGCATTGTTGGCACTGTCGAAAAGCTGATCGTTCAGCTCATCAAACTTCTTTATACTTTCTTCTTCATGGCAGAAGACCTTAACAACCTTCTGGCCTGTCATCATTTCCTCGATGTAACCGTTGACCTTACCGATATCCTTCTGCTGCGCCATGAAGTAGCTTCCGCTCTTCTGGGATATCTTCATGGTAGCCTTCAGCATGAAGCCGACCATGATGAAAGATACTATGGTAAGCGGCACACTTCTGATGATCATGCAGACAACAACGCCCACAAGAGTGATCATACTCTGGAAAAGAGACGGGATACTCTGGCTGATCATCTGTCTCATGGTGTCGATATCATTTGTATAGATGGACATGATATCACCACGGGAATTGTTATCGAAGTAACGTATAGGAAGTGTCTCCATGTGATTGAAGAGGTCTCCTCTCAGACGAAGGAGTGTTCCCTGTGTTACCGTAACCATTATCCTGTTAAATGCATATGTAGCCGCGATACCGCATGCATAGAATATAGCCGTTCTTGTGATGGCCATTATGAGCGGTCCGAAATCGGTACTGTGATTTTCAACCATCGGTGTTATATAATCGTCGATCAGCACCTGCATGAACATCGTTCCCTGAAGATTCGCAAGAACCGATATGATGATGCAGATGAATACCGCGATCATATGCTTACCGTATACGCTGAAAAGATATTTCATTAATCTTTTAAAAACCGCACCCGGGTTCTCTATCTGAGGTTTCATACCCCGGGGAGCTCTTCTTCCTCCTGGAGCCGGCATATCTTAGTTCCTTTCTTTATAACTCATCGAAGTCTCCCGAACCACCCTGCTGGGATTCGAAAACATCGCTGTAAATCTCGTTAGTCTTAAGCAGTTCCTCATGAGTACCGAAACCCGCAAGTCGTCCGTTTTCAAGAACGATTATCTTATCCGCATCCATAACACTGGAGATTCTCTGTGCTATGATGATCTTTGTGGTCTCCGGGATGAACTGTCTGAAGGACTGTCTGATACGTGCATCCGTTGCGGTATCGACAGCACTTGTACTGTCATCGAGAATAAGTACCTTCGGTTTCTTAAGCAGTGCTCTCGCTATACAGAGTCTCTGCTTCTGACCTCCGGATACGTTGGTACCTCCCTGAGATATGACTGTTTCATACTTATCAGGGAATCCCTCTATGAAATCGTCGGCGCATGCAAGCCTGCAGGCTTCCTTGCACTCTTCTTCCGTAGCTTCCTTGTTGCCCCATCTGAGATTCTCGAGGATCGTTCCGGAGAAAAGCTCGTTCTTCTGAAGAACTACCGCAACGTTGTTTCTGAGAGTCTCAAGGTCGTAGGTTCTTACATCCTTGCCGCCAACCTTAACGCAGCCGTCGCTTACATCGTAAAGTCTGCTGATAAGATTGATAAGACTGGTCTTGGATGAACCCGTTCCACCGATGATACCGATGGTCTCACCGGACTTGATATCAATGTCGATCTTGTCGAGAACCGGCTGCTCCGATGTCTCATTATATCTGAAGGTTACATTTTCAAAACTGATGCTTCCGTCAGGAATCTCGAAATCAGGATTCTCCGGATTTACCAGTGTGCTTTCTTCGTTAAGAACTTCGGCGATACGCTTTGCGCTGGCAGCCGACATGGTGATCATAACGATAACCATGGAAAGCATCATAAGACTCATGAGAATGTGCATGCAGTAAGACAGAAGCGCCGTAAGGTCACCTGTCGTAAGAGCATCCGGTGCACCGCCGCCGTTAACGATGAGCTTTGCGCCTACCCAGCTTACGAGAAGCATGGTGGTGTAGATCGTCGTCTGCATGATAGGGCTGATGAATGCCATAATGCTCTCAGCCTTGACGAACAGCTTGCTGATCATTCCGCTGGCAGCATCGAACTTCTTGATCTCGTGCTCCTCACGGACAAATCCCTTTACCACTCTGATGGATGTAACGTTCTCTCTTACGCTTTCGTTCATCTCATCATACTTAGGAAATGCAGCGGAGAAGTACTTTGTTACTCTCGAAATAACTATTGCCGCAAGAACCGCCAGAACCACAACCGCCTCAAGATAGATAACCGCTACCTTAGGGCTTATCATAAATGCAGCGGCCATTGATATGATCAGACTGGACGGTGCTCTGGTAAGCATTCTGAGGATCATCTGAAATGAGTTCTGTACATTAGTTACGTCGGTGGTCATTCTGGTTACCAGACTGGCCGGTGAAAACTTATCGATATTCGCAAATGAGAAGGTCTGTATCCTTCTGTACATGCTCTTTCGGAGATTACGTCCGAATCCCGTCGAAGCTCTTGCTCCGTACTTTCCGCCCAGGATACCCGTGATGAGTCCACCGGCAGCTAAGAGAAGCATGATAAATCCGTACAGCAGAATGTGCTTCATTTCCGCCGCACCTATGGAATCTCCCTCGGAGATATTGAGGATCTTACCCATGAAGATAGGGATAAGAGTCTCGAAAATTACTTCTAAAATCATAAAGGCAGGGGTTAGAAAAGAATCTTTCCAGAATTCCTTCACTTCCCTGCTGAGTGTTTTTATAATACCCATACTGTTACCTACATCATAAATATGTGTTTTCTTGATTTTTTACCATAGTATAGTACCACACCGACACAAAAAATAATAGTTTTTTTCGTCAGAATCCCTTATAATAAGAAATGGCCTGCCGACGGCAGGAATCTTATAAATATGTATTGAGGAGATAGAAATGATTACATTTAAAGTCGGAATACTCGGAGCCGGAGCTATCGCAGCCAGAATAGCTGACTGCCTGAATGAGCTCAGCGGCTTTACACCATACGCAATAGCTTCAAGAGACGAAGCAAAGGCCACAGCATTTGCTGTAGCACATAATATCGAAAAGAGCTACGGATCATATGACGAGCTTCTCGCAGATCCGAATGTAGAGCTGGTATATATCGCAACAGTTAATTCTACACATGCCGAGCTTGCAAAGCGTTGTCTCGAGGCAGGAAAGCCTTGTCTCGTAGAGAAGCCTTTCTCATTCAACGCAGCTACAACCCGTGAGGTTATCGAACTTGCACAGGAGAAGAACCTCTTCTGCGGCGAGGCACTCTGGACAAGATACATGCCTCTTACACACATGGTTGTTAAGCTTGCCAACGAAAGCATGCTTGGACCTGTTCGTCACGTAACAGCATCCATCGGATATGATCTTCACGAAGTTGAAAGACTTACATCCCCTGAGCTCGGAGGAGGAACACTTCTCGATCTGGGAATCTATCCGCTTTCCTTCGTAGTATCCATCATGGGACAGCTTCCTGCAAACTTCGCACCTTCAATCACAAAGTGGAAGACCAACGTTGATGCCATCGACGCTATCCAGCTGAACTTTGCAAAGGCACGTTCTGCATCAGTATTCGCTACAATGACATACAACACGGAAAACAAGGGAACAGTATACTGCACCGGCGGTAGAATCGAAGTAGATAACATCAACTGTCCTGAGAAGGTTACCGTATTCGGAACCAACGGACAGCCTGTTCAGATAATGCAGAAGCCTGAGAAGCAGCAGTCAGGTTACGAGTACGAGTTCATGGCAGCAAGAGACGCTATCATGACAGGACGTATCGAGACACCTGAGCATACACATCAGGATATCATCCATCTCAGTTCTTTCCTTGAGACCATCCGTCGTTCGGCAGGAATCGTATTCCCGCTTCCGGGTGAGCCTTCAATCGAAGAATTATCAAAGCAGTTTAAGAAAGTTTAAGACAAATAAAAACCGGGGACGGGAGGTTGAATACTCAACCTCCCGTCCCCGGTTTTTTTATGCCAATTTCTTAAATATTTCAGCCAGTTCGAACTGTCCCGGTGCGGATTCGTCACCTACATATGCGAAGGTGAACAGCGAACCCTTGTCTCCCAGATGGAGTCGGGACTCTTTACCCATATCGCCCATGGATATGATGACTACAGGCTTTGAGATCCTGTAATCCTTATATCCGCCGGCTATGAGCTTGTCTTCCAGCTCAAGTACTCTTCTTACATCAAATTCCTTATTCGGAGTTACTGCAATCTTCAGGACATCCCCTCCCAGGGTCTCCATAGATTCCATCATATCAAGTATCTTCTCGTCGTGAGGCGTTACTTCGAAATTGTGATAGGATATAACGGTCTTAAGTCCCGCATCATGAGCCTTTGCCGCATAGCGGGCAACTCTGTAATTTCCGGACATAAGTTCGATATCCACCATATCCACCAGCTTACTGGTGATGACCCATTCATAAATATCCGGCAGCATAAAACCGGCACGGTCGTGTCTCAGTTCTCCGCCTTCTTCCTCACTTCTGTATGTGAAAAGAAGCTGTCTGTCACCGATGATACGTCTAACCTCTCCCAAAACTTCCAGAAGCTCCGTCTTCTCGGTAACCTTCTCGTAATAATCCGCACGAAACTCCAGGATACCCGCTTTAAGGTCGGAATCCTTGTACTCCGCCTCAACCTCGGTAATCCTGTCCATGATCCGTGTTACATGTTCAATTATCTCACCATAGGTTCTGCCCATGATGGAAACAGCTATATTCCGCATATTAAGATACTTTTAACCCCTTATATTATTGCCCTTTCGTACTTTTCTTAGTACTCAAGTGCTCTTTCTTCTCCGTTCATAACTCTGAGTGCACCTTCTGTAAGTGCAAGAAGCTCATCCTCTCCCGGATATACAGTAACAGGAGCAATAAACTCAACTCTCTTTCTGATCTCACCTACGATATAATCACCGTATGCGATACCGCCTGTAAGAATGATCTGGTCTACATTTCCGGAAAGGACCGCAGCCTGAGCTCCGATATCCTTGCTTACCTGATAGATAAATGCATCAAGTACTGTCTTTGCAAACTCGTCATCCTGAGACTTCTTTAAAACTTCTCTGGCATCATTTGTGTGAAGGTAAGCATTGAAACCGCCGTTACCGATCAGCATCTTCTTAACTTCCTTCTGAGTATACTTCCCTGAGAAGCAAAGGTCAACCAGTGCTCCCGGAGGAACAGCACCTGCTCTCTCAGGTGAAAATGCGCCGTCACCGGAAAGTGCATTGAATACATCAACAACTTTTCCGCCTGTATGTGCACCTACAGATACACCGCCGCCCATGTGAACTACGATGAGATTAAGAAGGTCGTATCTCTTTCCGATCTCCTTAGCGTATCTCTTTGCAACAGCCTTCTGGTTGAGTGCATGGAAAATGCTGACACGCGGAAGTTCAGGAACACCTGAAAGACGTGCAACATCCGAAAGCTCGTCAACTACTACAGGATCTACGATGTAAGAAGGAACTCCGATCTGATCTGCGATCTCCTTTGCAAGGATACCACCGAGATTTGATGCATGCTCTCCGCCTACAGCGTTCTTAAGATCCTCAACAAGCTTATCTGTTACAGCGTATGTACCGCTTGGGATAGGCTTAAGAAGTCCGCCTCTTCCCACGATAACGTCAAAGCTCTTAATATCCACATCCTTTTCCTTCAGGAAGTTAAGGATAACGTCCTTACGGAAATCTATCTGATCTACGATCTTGTCATACTGAGCTATCTCCTCTGTTGTGTGACGAAGTGTCTCGTCGAAGAGAAGGCTTGTATCTTCAAATACACCGATCTTTGTCGATGTTGAACCCGGATTTATAATAAGTGATCTGATTGCCATATTTATGCCTCTCTTATTTATTCTTCTTAAGGTTTTCAGCTACAAGTGCAGCAAGTGCAAGTGAGTTAACCTTTACTTCGAAGGAATCCGCACGAGATGTAAGGATAACCGGTGCAGATGTACCTGTGATCATGTTTCCGTTTACTCCTTCAACGCAGTGTACAAATGCCTTGTAAGCTATATTTCCCGCATGTATATCCGGGAAGAGAAGTACATCCGCATCTCCTACTATCTTACGTCCTGTTGCCCCCTTATGCTTAGCTGCCTCAGGGCATGTAGCAAGGTCAAAAGAAAGAGGACCGTCAACTATACAGTTCTTGATCTTTCCTTCTTCATTCATCTTTGTAAGCTCTGCTGCCTCTACTGTTTCAGGCATTTTCGGATTAACTACCTCAACAGCTGTAAGAGGTGCAACCTTAGGGCACTCTACTCCGACAGCGCGGCAGATCTCAACAGTGTTTTCTATTATGCTGACCTTTTCCTCAAGTGTAGGATAAGGAACAAATGCAACGTCTGTGAAGAAAAGGAGCTTTCCATAGCCCTTATTTTCAAATACACAAACATGTGAAAGAGGTCTTCCCGAACGAAGTCCTACTTCTTTATCAAGAACAGATCTAAGAAAATCCTTAGTCTCCAGAAGTCCCTTCATGTACATATCGGCCTTGCCGTCATGAACATACTTAACAGCCTCGTGTGCTGCTTCGATCGGATCCTTGATATCAACTACCTTGTAATCCTCTAAGTTCATTCCTATTTCTTTTGCCAAAGCCTCGATCTTCTCGGCATCACCGAAAAGTACAGAATCCGCAATCCCCTTTTCCTTAGCAGCCTTTACTGCTAAAAGCACTTCACTGTCCTGTGCAACAGCAACAGAAACAGTCTTCTTCGGAAGTGACTTTACCTTCTCAAGAATCTCCTTAAAACTCTTACTCATTGTCCTCTATATTCCTTTCAAATTAATTATTAGCTACTTCTCATCCTTATCTATGAAAAATACCTGAAGGATAACCGAGACAAATGCAAGAAAAACAGCGATGATGGAAAGCGTTCTTTCAGGGCTTTCCTTTCTGAGGGCCTTTGTATAAACCTTCTTCATGGTCTTCAGGTCCTTCTTGGCCTGCTTCTTCTCAAGCTTCTTAGCTTTCTTTGCCTCTTTTATATTTGCATTAACGGCTGAAACAGCCTTTTTAACTGCCTTGGTTCTTTTTGCTCCGCTTACAGAATTCTTCTCCATAACCCTCTCCTTATCTAGTTACCTGCCATATGCGCCAGAAATGTGATCAAAGCACATATTATTATAAGCCCCAAAAGAGGAAGCGTCCCCAATAATGTTTCTTTACGCCCCTTCTTGTCTACTCTGTCATTTCCGAGAAAACGATGTACACCGTTCAGTTCCATCAGATCCACTTCTTCACCCACTTCGTAAATACAGAAGAAACTGTCCTGCTTTGCATAAACCGTTCTTTCATCGGGTGTTACTATGGTGAGCTCGGTAACGGTTTTCTTTGAAAGCTCATCCGTCTTCTTCTCAATAGCCGTAACGGTTCCCTTTGCCGGGTTCCATCCTTTGAGCATCTTCTTTTTTCTGTGTCTGTTGCCTGCGGTGCAGAAATACATTTCCACGCCCAGGACCACTATGACAAATATTTCTATAAATCCTTTGAGCATCGTAAGTAATCCTCTTGACTTCATCGCGTTAAAGTGATATAGTCTCCTTGTTGCGTTTTCAGGGGGGAAAAAAACTACGACCTTGATTATACTTCAATACAGAATAATATTTCAAGAGGAAGAATAAGTGATAACAGTAAAAACAGTAGGAATCGCAGGACTCGGACTTATCGGGGGCTCCTTCGCAAAGGCTTACAAGGAGAACTCGGACGTTAAGGTTCTGGGCGTGGATCTGAACAATTCAATAACACATCTCGCCACCGTAGAGGGCGCTATCGACGGAATTCTGACAAAGGAGAACATCGGCGAATGCGACCTGATAATCCCGGCTCTCTATCCGGATACGGTAATCGAATGGATGGAGGAAATGGCTCCGAACATCAAGAAGGACGCCATCGTTCTCGATACGGCGGGTCTTAAAAGAGAAATATGCGAGAAATGCTTTCCGATGGCTCATAAGTACGGCTTTACCTTCGTAGGCGGCCATCCGATGGCAGGAAAGAAATACTCCGGATTCAAATACAGTTCAGGAAAGCTCTTCCGTGACGCTTCCATGATAGTAGTTCCGGAACAGGAAGACGACCAGCTTCTTCTTTCAAATATCAGAGCAGCACTTGCGCCATGCGACTTCGGCCGCATCACAGTCTGCACACCTGAGAAGCACGATGAGATGATTGCCTTCACATCAGAGCTTGCACACATCGTATCAAATGCATATATAAAGAGCCCTTCGGCTATGGAGCACCGCGGCTACTCCGCAGGAAGCTACCGCGACCTTACAAGAGTTGCCTGGCTCAACGAAGACATGTGGACAGGCATCTTCATGAAGAACAGAGATAACCTCATCAAAGAGCTGGACTACATCATCAAATTCCTGGGTGAATACAGAGAAGCCCTGGATAAGGAAGACAGCGACCGTCTCTGGAGACTTCTCCACGACGGAAAGATGGCTAAAGAAAACGTAGACGGCAAATAGAAAATGGCACACGGGGACGGGGGTTAAGCGGTCAAAATGACCGCTTAACCCCCGTCCCCGTGTGCCAATATTAATCTTCATTCAATGTATCAAGTATGAAGTTGAAACAGAAGGAGCCGATATAGAACAGCTCTCCTGCGAATACCAGGATAAGACCGAGTCCGATGTGGATCTTAGCTACCATATCCGTATCGATATTCATCATCTTATACTGTGTAATGATGGACTGCCAGCTTGCAACAAGTTCGGTTATCGAATCGTGCATGCCCTTATACTCACTTGTATGATAAAGCAGGATATAGATCACTATTGAAAGTATGATCGGTATGATCCTTGCAAGATACTTATGTCTGTCTTCGAATCTGAAGAACATTCCCAATGGTCCGCGCATTCTGAGGCGCTTCTTTCTGGCCATGGCCTTCTTCTGTTCCGGAGTAAGCTCCTTTGCCTTTATCTCTATAGGCTTTTCGTCCAGCGGATCATCCTCCGCTTTCTCTTCAGCCTTAGCTTCTTCGATTTTTACTTCTTCAACAGCCCCAACGGTTTCTTCTACTTTCTCGGTAATTTCCGGAGCCCCCGCAGCACCTGCCGCTGCATCCAGCCTGTGCAAATTTTCATTAAGGAAGTTATCCTTTATCGCAAAGTAAAGCATGATCACAAGAACCACAAACAGCAGTATCACCAGAAGTATCGGGAAAAATCTCGATATCTTGAATCCGTATTTCAGATCCCCGAGTGCACTTCGAACAGTTTCAAAGATCGTTAGCCCTTCGCTTTTACCGCCTTCGCCGTCACCGACATCTACATATGTGGAGACACTGTTGAGAAACATGGCAAGGCCAAGATACAAAACACCTACCACTCCGATCAGTCCGCAAATAAGATATGATTTGCTATTCTTATAGAACGGTTCCTTCATTTGGTACTCCCTTTTCTTATATCACTATTCGCCTCAATCAAAAATTTTTTCGATTGAGGCGAATAATAATTTTATTGATTCATATATTCGTTTATCTCTTCCTGGCTGATTGTTCCGTCGCCAAGTACTTTCTGAATAAGCTGCTTTCCGAATTCAACGTCGCTCTCGTACGGATACATTACATATCCAACCGCTCCCATGGAGCTGCAGACATCTTCTCCGTCGGATCCGCTTACGCTGAATGAATAGATATTCCAGCTCTTCATATCCTCAAGCATCTGCTGAACGATGTCACCGACTTCGTCCTTGCTCATATCCGTCTGGAATGTTCCCGCAAGAGAATCCATAACGCTTGAGTAATTCTTCAGCATATCAGAAGATTCAACCTTCTCAACGATAGCCTTGATAACAGCCATCTGGTTGTTACCTCTCTGTCTGTCTCCGCTCATGAATGCCATTCTCTCACGAGCAAATGTAAGAGCATGCTTTCCGTCGAGGTGATTGTATCCCTGCTGGAACTCATCATCTGTGATAGCTGTGAAACCGACCTCCGAATAAACATCGATTCCGCCAAGCTCATCAACGATCTCTTCAAATCCCGAGAAGTTCATTCTGAGATAGTAATTAAGATCTACGTTATAAAGTCTTTCAAGTGTTTCCATGGATGCATCGATACCGAATACGCCGGCATGTGTCAGCTTATCCTTCTGATTTCCGATGCAAGGCATTTCAACATAATAATCTCTAGGTGTTGAAACAAGAAGCATGGTTCTTGTCTGTGTATTTACAACAGCGATGATGTTAACGTCGCTTCGGCTCTTCTGATTAACAGAGCCGTATGTATCGATACCGCTTATGTACATACAGAAACGGTTCTTATCGAATTCAGGCTTTTCTTCAACAACCTCTTCGATCTGAGTTTCGATTTCCTTCTCCATGATAACCTTGAGAGATTCCGAATAATTCTCATAGTTATCAGAGCTTTCGAGAACCGCAAGCATTCCCGAATTTATAATGAATGACTGAATATTATCAAGTTCAAATGCAACGGCCAGATCGTAAACGGAATCATATTCCACAACCTTGATCTCTGTTCCGAAGTCATCGTTGATCTGGTTGATGACTGTGGTTACATTTTCCGAATCGCTGTTCTTTATGATACCGAACTTATAACCGGCATCAACCGCCATGTTGATGGAATCCGCAGAATCCTCTTTTCTGACGTATACATTTACCTGCTCAACCTCTACCTTATTATCGGTAACCGTATCAAGTGTTCTGTTCGTTGAATTTACAAGGAATACTCCGTAGCAGAGAATTCCGCTCATAATAATGGAAAGGATAATTCCTACATATGAACTTTTCTTTCCCTTCATCATCAGGACAATGATGATAGGAAGGAGCAGTATAACAACCGCACCTACAACCATCCATTTGAATGGTATGAGTTTTGTTGTATATAAAAGGTATACAAGCAAAACGGATAACACAAATTGGAGAACTGCAAGAATGCAGCCGACGACTTTAATTGCCTTCATGTACTTTTTTGTCCCTTCACATTAATCATATTCACAACACTGTGATGATAACATTTTCACAGTTTTTGTCAAACCTTTTTTGTTGAAAAATACTTAAGATTATCTTATTATTATCGCATGGAAAATCTTAGCAAATTTATAGAAAAACTGAATATCACTCCGGACGCCGAAGCAGAAGCCCGTCTGGATACATATTACCGCATGGTGGTAGAGAAAAACAAGGTCATGAATCTTACCGCCATAACCGAGGAACAGGAGTTCCTCATCAAGCATTTTGCAGACAGTCTTTCTGTCTACAGTGCGGTACCTCTTTTCAAAGAAATGTTATCAAAAGGAAATGTAACCCTTATCGATGTAGGTACCGGCGCAGGCTTCCCGGGAATCCCTCTCAAGATAGTTTTCCCACAGCTTAAGGTCACACTTCTGGACTCTCTCCAGAAAAGAGTTAACTTCTTGAATGAAGTGATCGCAGAACTGGGACTTGAAGGCATCACCGCAATCCACAGCCGTGCAGAAGACGGAGCAAGAACGGCAGGTCTGAGAGACGGTTTCGATCTGGTAGTATCCAGAGCGGTCGCATCTCTTCCGGTACTTTCCGAGTACTGCCTTCCGTACGTAAAACCGGGCGGACTGCTTATCGCATATAAGTCGGGCGACATCGAGGAAGAACTTAAGGGCGCAGGCCATGCGCTGAAAGTTCTGGGAGGAAAACTCGAGGACTGTCCTCAGTTCACACTTCCGGATACGGATATATCAAGAAGCTTCGTAGTGGTAAGAAAGCAAAAGCCTACTCCGAAAGCTTATCCCCGCAAAGCGGGAGTCATAAAAAAAGAGCCTCTATAGGCTCTTTTTTTACGATCTTTTTTTACGTTCTTTCTCTCTTTTCTTTTCGTAAACCAGACGTTCCTTAATCTTTATCTCTTCAAATCCCTTTCGGGTTATAGGGACCGTTTTCTTGAGAATGAATACATTGTCTGTACTGTCTCCAACAGACTTGCATTTAATGGTGCCTGCCATATATCCGTGGTAGAGACATTTACCTACGGCCACATCGGTACTTGTGGTTGCCGGGAACCATTTTAATTTCTTTCCTGTTTTCCTTCCGCATCTTACGCATCTTATCATGGAAAGTTCTTTATCTTCCATTGCTGCTCTCTTTGAAGGAAATTCTTCGGATATCTCATCCAGTCTTCCGTCGTGGAAGGCCTCAACTCTTTCCTCTCTCTTTTTCGGATGCCTGTAAATATCGAAGCTGTACTTATCAAGTATATCTCCGAGATTCGCAGCCTCCAGAACTTTGGCAGTGTATCTTGCGTCATTCACGGCAGCATGGAAAGGTTCTTCTTCATTCAGGCCGAGCATCTCGACCGCTCTTTCCAGCTTCCAGATATTTCCGTCCGGATCGTATTTGTCGGCAAATATCTGTTGTATGTTGTAGAACTTAAGCGGGAACGGCAGCTTCGGCATGTAGTAGAAATCCATATTGTTCTGCAGGTAGTAGAGATCCGATGGGCCCCAGGTGCAGAACACCGAATCCTCCCCGCACCATTTCAGGAATTCGGCACAGGCCTGTTTGAAAGGCACCCCGTCATGCTTTAAGTCCTTTTCGTCATACGAAAGCATCTGCTTTATGATCTTATGAAGTTTTGTGTAAATCTTGGGCTTAACCAGCCTTGAAAACTCGTCAACAACGCTGTAATTCTCGTCCAACTTAACTGCGCCTATCTCGATTATCTCGAAAGGCATTCTGGGATGTTCGCCCGCTTGTCCGATAGGGCTCTGGTTCCATTCCAGGTCAAATACTATGTAGTTCATTTTATGTCCTCGTTACATTCTTAGATATATCATCAGCATAGAAATATCTGCCGGTGATACTCCGGATATTCTTGATGCCTGTCCGATTGAAACCGGTCTTATCTCTTCCAGCTTCTGGCGGGCTTCGATACGGAGATTCTTCACATCGGAGTAATCGATATCGGATGGGATTTTTTTCTGCTCCATCTTCTTGAAATGCTCCACCTGCGACTTCTGTCTCTCTATATATCCTTCATACTTTATCTGTATTTCGATCTGTCTGATAATCTCGGACCTGTCCAGTCCTGCTGCATCCGCAGCTTCTTCAACCGAAACCTTCGGGCTGCTTTCTTCAGCGTCCTCTCCCTGCTTTCCGTATACTTCTTCGGCAAGCTCACCGAGGCGCACTACATCATTATAACTCATTTCCGGTCGTTTTAAAATATCCGCAAGAGTAACTCTTGTGGCGATCGGCATAGATTCTCTTGATTCGAGGAATTCCTGAAGCTTTTTGTTGGCTCCCACGAAGGTGCTCTTCAGTCTCTCGATCTCTTTTTCTATGATCTCACGCTTAGCACAGAACTTAGCGTATCTTTCATCATCTATAAGTCCCACTTCGTAACCGATGTCCGTGAGACGAAGGTCTGCATTGTCCTGACGAAGTAGAAGTCTGTACTCCGCACGGCTGGTCATCATTCTGTAAGGCTCTCTTGTTTCCTTTGTAACAAGGTCGTCTATAAGAACACCGATATATCCGTCGGATCTGGAAAGCACCACCGGCTCCTTATCCGCCAGCTTGCGGGCTGCATTTATACCTGCTATAAGTCCCTGCGCTCCGGCTTCTTCGTAACCGCTGCTTCCGTTCATCTGTCCTGCGGAGAAAAGTCCGTCAACCGCCTTGGATTCAAGGGACGGCTTCAGTGTAGTTGCGGAAATGCAGTCATACTCGATAGCATATGCAGGTCTTACGATCTTTGCATTTTCAAGTCCCGGAACGGAATGAACCATTCTGTACTGAACATCTTCCGGCATGGAGGATGACAGTCCGTCCAGATACATTTCATCCGTAAACTCGCCTTCCGGCTCAAGGAACAGCTGATGTCTGTTCTTATCCGGGAACTTCATGACCTTATCCTCGATGGACGGGCAGTATCTCGGGCCCGTACCGTGGATGACTCCCGAATAAAGAGGTGAACGGTCGATGTTCTCTCTTATGACATCATGTGTTTCTTCGTTAGTATATGTAAGCCAGCAGGATATCTGATCTCTCGTGATATCCTCTTCTCTGTTTGTGAAAGAGAACGGCTGGATATGCTCGTCGCCCTTCTGCTCCGCCATCTTGGAGAAGTCCACTGACTTCCTGTCAATTCTCGGAGGTGTTCCGGTCTTGAATCTTCTGAGGCCCACGCCCGCCGCTTCAAGTGAAGCGGAAAGCCCCGTAGCAGCCATGAGTCCGTTCGGACCGGTTTCGTAAATGGTATCGCCGTATATACATCTCGCCTTCAGATATACACCCGTGCAGAGCACAACAGCCTTGGCATGATATACAGCTCCCGAAAATGTCTTAACGCCCACAACACGTCTCTTTGCTTCCGATGCGTCCGCGCCCGGAATCTCCTCGGTAAGAAGCTCGGTTACCTCGGCCTGTCTTACGGTAAGATGAGGCTCTCTCATGAGAGTCATTCTCATCTGCTTGGTATATTCTCCCTTATCCGCCTGGGCTCTGAGGGAATGCACCGCAGGTCCCTTGGATACGTTCAGCATCTTTGACTGGATAAATGTCTTGTCGATATTCTTCCCCATCTCACCGCCGAGAGCATCTATCTCTCGAACAAGATGTCCCTTGGAACTTCCTCCGATATTCGGATTACACGGCATAAGCGCCACGCTGTCCATGCTGACCGTAAACATGATGGTCTCAAATCCGAGTCTGGCGCATGCAAGAGAAGCTTCGCAGCCCGCATGTCCCGCACCGATTATTACAATGTCATAGGTTTCTTCTACATTCATACTATTTGCCCATACAAAAATCTTTGAATATTTTATCCGCCAGGTCATCTTCCAGAGTTTCGCCGATGATCTCACCCAGCGACTCGTAAGCCGCCATCATATCTATTGTATAGAAATCCTCGCCGACGCCCGCCTCGATGCTTTCCCTGACGCGTGCCAGACTTTCGAAAGCCCTGACCAGAGCCGCTTTGTGTCTTGCATTTGTGATATAAAGCTGATTATTAAAATCAATTTCTTTCCTGAAAAACATATCCTTTACGGTCTGTCTTATCTCGTCCAGACCCTGTCCGCTCTTCGCGGAAATGTAAAGGACATTCGACAGTCCTTCCAGCTCGGCCGTCTCAAGCTTCTGATCCAGATCGCTCTTATTTATAAGTACGATGTATCTTCTGTCTTCCAGCTTCTTCATCAGCTCCCTGTCATTATCGGTAAGAGAGTCCGAACTGTCAAGTACCAGCATGATAAGATCTGCGGCTTCCATGGATTCGATGGCTCTGTCCACGCCGATCTTCTCCACCACATCTTCCGTATCCCTGATACCTGCGGTATCTATAAGCTTAAGGGTTATGCCGCCCAGATTGATGTACTCCTCGAGAGTATCTCTGGTGGTTCCCTCAATATCCGTAACTATGGCTCTGTCGGTTCCGGTAAGCATGTTCATGATGGATGACTTGCCTACATTCGGTCTTCCGACTATGGCCGTTCTGATTCCTTCTTTTATTATGCGGCCCTCATCGCCGGTGCTGATAAGGTCGCGGATTTCTCCGGACAGCCCTTCTATTATGGAATCCAGCTTCTCGCCGTATCCGTCCAGACTGTAATTCTCCGGATCGTCTATTGCCGATTCGATAAATGCAGTCTCATGCAGGATCCTGTCTCTGAGGCTCACTGTCTTTTCCCTGAGTCTTCCCGAGAGCTGTTCCAATGAAGAAGCGAGAGCCATATCATTTTCCGCGCTGATAACGTCCATCACGGCTTCCGCTTCCGTCATATCTATTCTGCCGCCCAGGAAAGCTCTCTTCGTAAACTCTCCCGGCTCCGCAGGACGGATGCCTTCTCTTATCAGAAGTTCAAGAACCCTCTTCATGACAAGAGGACCGCCGTGGCAGTCCAGTTCAACGGTATCTTCTGTTGTATAGGTATGAGGTCCGCGCATTACGAGAGCTATAACTTCGTCCAGTTTTTTGTCTCCGTCGCAGATCCGGCCGAAGGCTGCTGTGAAGCTTTGCATTTCCGACAGTTTCTTTTTTCCGCGGAATATCTTATCGGTTTTCCCGATAGCATCCTCTCCGCTTATTCGGATGATGCCGATGGCCGACTGACCCATACCTGTTGCTATGGCGCAAATGGTATCGCTGTCCTTCATACATTTCCTCGCAAAAGCGCCATACCGCTGAGGGTATGGCGCCTATAGTCTATTAAAGTAAATACGATTTATAAGTAATACTCTTCTTTATGGAGAAACTTGATAACTGCTTCTGCGATCATTGCACCTATACCAAGAAGTGCAAGGAACCATGATAAACTGAAGCTTACGCTTGCAAATCCCGAATAATCTCCGCCTACAGCTCTGCCGATGGCGATAGATATAATAAGGAATATAAGAAGCAGGAAACCCGGTATATAGAATGAGCTGTAAGGAAGTTCCTTATACTTCTCAAGGAAGCCCATTTTTACTACACCGAATCTTAGTGCAACGGCACAAAGAGGAAGTAATAAAAGGAATAATGCAAATAATACATATAATCCGTTAATTCCCCAAAGTCCGAATGTTTCCTTAAATCCTAAAACGCTGACTTTCATCCAAGCAGGAATGATAGCCGAAAGGAATACTAATGCTGCACCGCCCAGTGTAAGATATGACATCTTATCTGATGAAATGGTGCTTGTAAGTCCGGATACATCAAATCCAAATCCCGTCGGAAGCTGTGCAGGAGCCTTCGGTGCCTGACCGAACTGCTGCTGCGGCTGGCCAAACTGCTGCTGTGGCGGCTGTGCAAATGACTGCTGCTGTGGCTGTGGCTGAGCACTGAACGTTGCATTTGGATCATACGCAGGACCCTGTGGTCCCTGAGGTCCCTGTGGACCCTGTGGTCCCTGTGGAGCCTGTGGCGCCTCCGGTGCCTGTGGCTGACTGTAGTTCATCTGTGGAATCTGAGCTCCGCAAACGTTACAGAACGCCGAACCGTCTGCTACTTGATTCCCGCAATTGTTACAAAACACGATATAATACCTCCTTCTCCTTTGAAACAATCCCCTCGTGTAATTTTACACATTTTAATTTTTGTTTATCTCCCTATAAACAAAAATAAAAGGCCAAAAACCTTGCCTACACAAAGTCCTCAGCCCTCCTGGAGTGGGCCGCCGGGGGCTCGAACCCCGCACACCCTGATTAAGAGTCAGGTGCTCTACCAAATGAGCTAGCGGCCCGTAATTTTTACGAGGTGCTTTTCAAAAGCACTCCGTTAGTATAGTACAAGCAACTGCATTATGCAACAAGTTTTTTTACATTTTTTTAATTTTGGAAGAATTGCCCAATTTTTAAGTCTTGATTAAGCATTTTTTAACATTATTGTGCATTTCCACCGAAGATCATATTAAGAAATTCGATGTCTTCAGCCGTAAGTCTGAGATTTGTTACGTAATCCTGTCCCTCAACGGATGTAACTTTGACTTCTACGATTGCATTTTCCTTGATGGCTTCCTTACCTACTTTTTTTATAAAAGCCGGAAAACGCGGATGCTGTTCCTTAAATGTCTGTACTTTTGCGCCTAACTGCAGCATATCTATAGGATTCATATGATTCCCCCTTATCTCTTTCGAATGCGGCTGTCGCATCGCACTCACCACCAATAATTTTACAAATTTTACACTGTAATTGCAATTATTTCTTTTGATAGGTATACTTATGGAAGGGGTTTGAAATAACTGTAAATTGTATCGGGAGGTAATCCATGAAGGTTATTTGTCAAAATTGCGGTAATAAATTCGATTATCATATGTATGTAGGACTTTGTCCGAAGTGCGGCAAGATATACAGGACCCGCTCCGAGACGGTGGAGCATAATACGGGCATCGTGCTGAACGCCACCTACGCTACCGAGGATATACATCCGGAGCAGGAGGAATACTGGAATCACAGTCATACTCCGCAGGGCGGATATGTTCCGGGACGTGTTACCCAGCAGCAGACCGCTTATCCGGAAAAAATGTATCAGAAGACGCAGCTCAACAAAGCTTATCGTCCGCCTCAGTCGGTGTACCGCACCAGCCAGCCGCAAAAAAACAACAACGCCAATTCGGCTGTGGCTATATTTATATTAGTATTTATGTTCATATTTATAATCGCACTGATCATGTTCGCAGGAATCATGTCGGAGTTTTGAAACTCGGGGACGGGGGTCAAGCAGTCAGAAAGACAGCTTGACCCCCGTCCCCATTTCCCATTTTACATTTATGTTACAAGTGTATAGTATAGTAGTATCGATGACTACTGACCGATTTTTATTCTAATAAGGAGAGTCTCAATGGATGTATTAATAATCGAAGACGACAGAGCTATTTCCGAT
>CACZHN010000025.1 GCA_902780985.1 uncultured Lachnospiraceae bacterium
CAGACAGGTAAGGAGATTCAGTTCTTCGGTGCAAGAGCTAACCTTGCTAAGTGTCTTCTGTACGCTATCAACGGTGGTGTGGATGCCAAGTCAAAGGTTCAGGTAGGACCGGCTGCAAGACCTATCACCTCAGAATATCTGGATTACGATGAAGTTATTGAGAGATTTGAGTTTATGCTGGACTGGCTCGCAGGCCTCTATGTAAATATCCTCAATCTCATACATTATATGCATGATAAGTATTACTATGAAGCAGCTGAGATGGCTCTTATAGATACAGATGTACGCCGTACATTTGCAACAGGTATAGCAGGGTTCTCACATGTTATCGATTCACTTTCTGCTATCAAGTACGCAAAGGTTAAGGTTATCCGTGATGAGGACGGCTTCGCTGTTGACTATGCGGTAGAGGGTGATTTCCCTAAGTACGGAAATGATGATGACAGAGCTGACAGCATCGGCGTATGGCTTCTGAAGACCTTCCTTGATGATATCAAGAAGAGACATACATATCGTAACTCAGAGCCTACAACATCTATTCTTACCATTACATCAAATGTTGTATACGGTAAGTTTACAGGTAACATGCCGGATGGAAGAAGAGCATGGACTCCACTTGCACCTGGTGCAAACCCAAGCTACGGTGCTGAGAAGTCAGGACTTCTTGCTTCACTTAACTCAAGAAGTCAGGACTTCTTGCTTCACTTAACTCTGTTGCAAAGATTCCTTATGTATGGGCACTTGACGGTATATCAAACACCCAGTCTATGAATCCTTCTGCACTTGGTAATACAGAAGACGAGAGAGTAGATAATCTTGTAAATGCAATGGACGGATATTTTGATCAGGGAGCACATCACCTGAATGTAAATGTATTCAGCCGTGATACACTTCTTGATATTATGGAGCATCCTGAGAAGCCGGAATATGCTAACTTTACTATCCGTGTTTCAGGTTATGCGGTTAAGTTCATCAACCTTACAAGAGAGCAGCAGCTCGATGTAATCAACAGAACTTTCCACGAAAGTCTGTAAAGCGATTAAGATTTGTTATCCCTGTCGGAAATGTTCCGGCAGGGATTTTATTTTATCATATGACGTTTTGCACCTTCAATTGTTAAGGTTTCTTATATATGATATACTTAACAGGCGTTGGTTTTAGACGAGTCGATGCATCGGATTGGAGGCTGTATCCAATGGAAGAAATGAAAGATAAAAAGAATATAAAAGGCTACATCCATTCAACCGAGAGCTTTGGTGCGGTTGACGGACCGGGGATAAGATTTATAGTTTTCCTTCAGGGCTGTAATATGAGATGTAAATACTGCCATAATCCGGAAACCTGGGCTGTGCCGGAGGGAGAGGAATCAATAGAGCATCTGCGTTCCTGCGGAGTCAGGGTTGAGTTGAAAACTCCGGAGGAAATACTGACTCAGGCACTGAGATATAAGCCGTACTGGAAGAACGGAGGAGGAATAACCGTGAGCGGTGGTGAAGCATTGCTTCAGATAGATTTCGTGACGGAACTGTTCAGACTCGCGAAGGAGGCAGGTGTTAATACGTGCCTTGATACATCGGGAAATCCTTTTACGCGGGAGGGAGAATTCTTTGAGAAGTTTCAGAAGCTATGTGATGTTACGGATCTCTTCATGCTGGACATAAAGCAGATAGATGATGAAAAGCATAAGGAACTTACGGGATTTACCAATAAGAACATTCTTGATATGGCCGGGTATCTGTCGGATATAGGCAAGGATATGTGGATAAGACATGTGCTTGTTCCGGGAATAACTACAGATGAAACAGATCTGAGACGTCTGGCAGAGTTTATACAGACGCTTAAGACTGTTAAGAAAGTGGAAGTTCTACCATATCATAAGATGGGCATTCCTGAATATGAGAGACTTGGAATACCGTACAGACTTCCTGATACGGAGCCGCCGACAAAAGAATGCCTGGATATGGCGAAAGCTATTCTTGGAGCAAAGTGATAATTCCTTATTCAAAAACAGAAGTTTGATATATTTAACTTAGTAGTTGTTTAATACAAGAGATTAATGTATAATATTAGTCGCTGAGTTTTGCTCAGCGACTTTTCTTAATTGATTTACAATTTTATATATGGAGGTATTCTATAATGTTAGTATCTGCAACAGAGATGCTGAAGAAGGCAGTTGAGGGACATTATGCCGTAGCTCAGTTCAACATTAACAACCTTGAGTGGACAAAGTCGGTTCTTCTTGAGTGTGAGGAACTCAAGACACCTGTTATCCTTGGAGTTTCAGAGGGTGCAGGAAAGTACATGACAGGATTTAAGACAGTAGCAGCCATGGTTAAGGCTATGGATGAGTCACTTGGAATTACAGTTCCTGTAGCTCTTCACCTTGATCACGGTTCATACGAAGGTGCAAAGGCTTGTATCGAAGCAGGCTTCACATCAATCATGTTCGATGGTTCATCACTTCCGCTTGAAGAGAACATCGAGAAGACAAAGGAACTCATCGCTATCTGCAGAGAGAAGGGAATCTCTCTTGAGGCAGAAGTTGGTGGTATCGGCGGCGAGGAAGACGGCGTTGTTTCTACAGGTGAGTGTGCTGATCCTGCTGAGTGTAAGCAGATCAACGATCTCGGCGTAGATATGCTTGCTTGCGGTATCGGTAATATACATGGTAAGTATCCTGATAACTGGGCAGGTCTTCAGTTCCAGGTTCTTGAGCAGATCAAGGCTGTAACAGGAGATACACCACTCGTACTTCATGGTGGTTCAGGAATTCCTGACGAGCAGATCAAGAAGGCAATCGACATGGGCGTTGCTAAGGTTAACGTTAACACAGAGTGCCAGCTTGTATTCGCAGCTGCTACACGTAAGTACATCGAGGAAGGCAAGGATCAGCAGGGTAAGGGTTATGACCCACGTAAGCTTCTTGCTCCTGGTGCACAGGCTATCAGAGATGAAGTTAAGGATAGAGTTGCAGTATTCGGTTCAGCTAACAAGGCGTGAATATAAAACTTCTAAGGCTCTGTATCGGATTTCCGATACAGAGCTTTTTTGTTTGCTGATTAAATGATATAATCAGTTAACGAGAGTTTTTTATAATGGAGTAGTTTATGTGGCTTATAATATTCGGCATATCAATAGCGGCAGTGATAGCGGGTCTCATCTATATGATATCTGCATTAAGTAAGTTCCCGGGGATTCAGAAGATATCCAAGGGAAGGAAGCTGATAGGATGGCCTGTTTCATTTCTTATTATTGCAGCAGGTCTTGTGATTATGGGTTATTTTACATCGCCTATAAATGCAGCCGTTGCATTTCTTAATCTTATCCTTTTTATGCTGATATTTGCACTGATTGCAAAGATAATAAAGAAGAAAAGTGCGAGGTTTTATTGGCAGGGATGGCTGCCGATTATAGCATGTGCGATATATCTGGGCATAGCTTATTTCCTCTGTGTAAATGTTTGGAAAACCGACTATACCCTGTCAACAGATAAAGAGCTCGGAACGCTCAGAGCAGCTGTTTTTGCGGATTCACATCTGGGAACAACCTTTGATGGTGAAGGATTTGAGAAACATCTTCAGGATATTCAGGCACAGAATCCGGACATACTTCTGATTCCCGGTGATTTTGTAGACGATGGTACTACTAAAGAAGATATGATAAAGGCCTGTGAGGCACTGGGGCATTTCAGCTGTAAATATGGCGTGTATTTTTCTTATGGAAATCATGACAGAGGCTATTACAGGAATGAGGAAAGCGATTTCATGGAAGAGGACCTTATCAGAGAACTTGAGAAAAACGGTGTACATATTCTGAAGGATGAGTATGAACTTATCGATGATAGGTTTTATGTTGTGGGCAGAGAAGATGCAGGCGTAGAGAGCCGCATGAGTGCAGAAGAACTGATAGGCGGGATACCTGATAAGGATAAATACATAATAGTGATGGATCATCAGCCGAATGATTATACGAAGGAGGCGGCTACGGACGCAGATCTGGTACTGTCAGGACATACCCATGGCGGGCAGATGATACCGATTACATATATCGGAGAATGGTTTGGAGTTAATGACAGAACCTACGGTTATGAGAATAGAGAAGGAACGGACTTTATAGTGACTTCCGGCATATCGGACTGGGAGATAGTATTCAAGTCAGGAACCAAATCAGAATATCTCATGATAACAATCGATGGAAAATAACATTCTTGGGAAACGGCGTTTTGGACTGGTAAAAGTTCATAACGCCGTTTGTGCATTTCGTACATTTAGTTTTATACAACGATTCAATCGCAATTTTTGGTAAAATTGTGACAATTTATGGATATTATTTATGAAAAATGTATATTATAATGCCATAAAGGTAACGGTCGTAATCCGAAAAGTTTTTTGGGGTTAACCGTTAACTCACACACACTATTTTATCTAAAAACTTAAGAGAGAGAGGAAAACCATTGTATGAAGCTGAGAAGAAAATTGAAACATTTTCTGGCACTACTTCTAGTTTTTGTGATGACTCTGACCAATTGGAACGGAGTCGGTACTGTCGTACATGCGGCAGCAGGTGAGTCGGAGCTGGTTGACAGAGCGGAAAATGTCAAAGTTACTTATGCGATCAACCATTCGAACGGAGATCAGACATTATATCCGTGGGAAGGCAGCGAACTTCCGGTAGTAACCTACGGAGATACTCTGTATTTTGAATTGGCCTGGAACTTTGTTAACGGGGATAATACGGTCAGTACAGCTGACGTATTTACGTATACACTCCCGGATCTGGTAAAAGTTGCCGATGTCAAAGAGCACTCAATTCTGGATACCAATAATACTGTTGTTGGTAAATACTCCATAACAAACAATACCATAAAGGTACATTATACCGATGATAAATTCTGCGGAAGAGATAACAAGAACAGTTATATCACTTTCCAGGGTTCCATTAATATGAATAAAAATAAGACGCAGGACCCGGCTGATGTGGAAGTTATATTCCCGAATGCGACTAAAATGACATTTAAGATGAAGCCTTCGGATATTGAAAGCGAGATCTATGTTCATAAAATGGTATACAGCGTTGATCCGTCACGTGTGCCTGCGGGAACACCGGATGCGGATAAAAACTACATCTACAGATCAAAGATTAGATTTACATCAAAAGGAAATAATGATGAGATCGTATTCGATGATGAGATGTGGCCGGGTATGACACTGTATTCCGATCCTGTATTTTACAGTGATGTAGATCTGGAAAATGAGATAACAGGAGTAGATTACGGATTACAGTATACACTTCCGGGCGGAACCACAATTCATGCAAAGATACCTCATATGGGAAATCTTGATCAGATCTGGGTTTCATATCTTGTAAAGATCGATCCTGCTATGTATAGCATGGACACTGCAAATGAGTATTTAAAGGACCATGATCCGAAAGAATACTATCCGAACAGAAAATACACAGGTAAGGTTTCGAATAAAGCTACAGTAACCAGTAAGGATGATCCGGTAGGATATCATTCCTGGGGAAGCGTATATACAATAGGCGGAGGAATTGACAAGTGGGCAAATCCTTCCAATCATAAAACCGATGAAGGAAAACTGAATTGGGAAATAACTCTTAACAGTATAAAAAGACCGAATTACAGTGAGGGATATCTTATCGATATTCTTCCTCCGAATGTTTCTTTAGTAAATGATAAGGTTGATCCGGTTGTAGTAAGAGATGTCAATACTTACAATATCATAGAAGATGCGGTAGATATTAAAGTGACTTCGCTGGATGATGGATCAACACAGGTAAGATATGATTTCAAAGAAAACCTTTTAAAGCATCTTAAAACATCAGAAGAGACCAAAGCGGTAATTATATACTATACAAAGATCGACAGACAGGAAGAAGCTTCAAAGACATATACGAATAAAGCAAGCGTATATTATAACAAGGGCACAGATCCTGTAATGGAGGTTGAGGCTTCCGATACATATATAAAGCCGAATGCACTTGAAAAAGATCATAATTACACTCGTATCACAGCACCGAATGCAGAGTTTACCGTAGAAGTTAACTCAGCAGCTCTGGATCTTGACCCGGATGTGGAGGATCTTATCCTTGAAGATACCATGAGTGACTCATACAGTCTGGTAGTTGATTCGGTATTAATTAACGGTGAAAAACCGGAGAAAGGCGTATTCGAGTACATTCCTGAAAGCAGGCTGATGAGATTCAACCTGAAGGACAGTACAGCATATAAGATCGAGTATGAAGCAAGAGTTACATTGAAAAAGGACTCTGCACTGACATCAGGTACAGACGGAAACAGTAAAAATGATGTAAAGCTTTATGCGGTTAAGCCGGGAACTTACAGTGAAAAAATAAGTCATTCTTTTGATTCGGTGGTGTTCTCAAGTTCAGCAGGTGCATCTTCCGATGAGAAAGCAACACTTAATATTACAAAGTACAAAGAGGGAGAGATAAGTACAGTCTTAAACGGTGCTGAATTCACTCTTACAAAGATGAACGGTACTTCGGATGTAACTGCTTCCACTCAGACAGTTAAAGCCGTAACCGGCGGAGATGACGGAACAGGTGAAGCCGGAACAGCAGTTTTCGGTGGACTTGAAAGAGGAGTGGTATACATGCTGGAGGAGACAAAGGCACCGGAGAATTATGTTCTCGACAGCACTCCTAAATTCTATGCTTTTGCTAAAGCAGGAACGACGCTTCCAAGTACTATAACTTATGAGAATAAGAGTTACACACTTAACTCTGTTGATGACAGTAAATCTATAAATGACGATTACATTTCAAATGCAAGAAAGACTGCAGACCTTGAAGTTGCGAAGAGCGTAGTTGATACAGACGGTAAGAGCATTGCAAATAGCGGATCATTTGAGGTAACACTTAAGGATTCAAAGGGCGGTTATCTGGATGCCAACGGCGGATTTACAGCAGATGCCGATACAGCGGTTTATAAGACTGTAACAACTTCCGCATCATGCAAGTTTGAGAATCTTCCTATAGGAGAAGAGTATACTGTAGTTGAGAAGACACCTGCAGCATCAATTAAAGGATATTCATATACCGGTAATGATGCGGGTGCGGTAACTATAGCAGAGTCAGACAATAAAGTAACTGTTACAAACAATTATTCAAGAGATGAAGGAACACTTGTTCTTGAGAAGACATTCGTGAACGAGCCTTCAAAGCTTACGGAAGCTAATATTACATTTACTGTAACAGGTCCGGCAGCCTTCAACGGCGGTCAGGCTGCAACAGTCACCTACGATCAGTTTACAAACGGCACATATTCATTCGGTAAAGTGCCTGTAGGTGATTATACGGTTACAGAGTTTATCGCAGACAGCGAGAAGACAGTAACAGACGGAAATGTAACATACACTTTTGATGCATCCAAGAGTACTGCAAACCTTCAGGCAGCAGGAAGCGTTGCAAAGGGTAAGACCACCACTCTTTCCATCGAGAATGCATATGAGAAGACAGTAACCAATGACGAAGGAACTCTTAAACTTAAGAAGGTATTTGTAGATGCACCTTCAGGTTTAGACGGCTCCAATATTACATTTACGGTACTCGGACCTGTTGAGTTTAACGGAGGAGCACCGCTTACAGTTACTTACGATCAGTTTACAAACGGAGAGTATTCCGTAGGAACAGTACCTGTAGGAGTTTACACGGTTTCAGAGTCTGTAGCAGACAGCGAGAAGTCCAGAACAGAGAATGAGGAAGTTTACACCTTCGATGCAGACGGCAGTACGGTTTCAAGCTCAGACAGCGTAATAAAGGACGGTGAGACAACTCTTACAATAACAAATAAGTATACAAAGACAGGAATAGAAAAGAATCAAGGAACACTTGTTCTTGAGAAGTCATTCACAAATGCACCGGAGGATCTTGTAAAGTCCAATATCACATTTACAGTATCCGGACCTGCCGACTTCAACAGCGGAAGTGAGTTTGTAGTAGGCTATGATGCCTTCACAAACGGACAGTATGATTTTGGTAAAGTACCTGCAGGAACATACACTGTAACAGAGACAGTTGCTTCAAGTGAGCAGTCAAAGTCCACAGAAGACTATACATATACATTTGCTGCAGGAAGCAGTACTATGACAGCTTCAGGTGATGTAGCAAAGGATGAGACAACAACTCTTGCTTTATCAAATGTATATGATAAGACTGAGATCATAAAGGAAGGAACACTTGTTCTTGAGAAGACATTCGAAAACGAGCCTGCAGATCTTGTTAAGGCAAATCTTACATTTAAGGTTGAAGGTCCTGACGGATTCAGCAAGGAAGTATCCTATGCCGATTTCACAAACGGAAAGTATACTATTGAAAATGTAACTGTTGGTACATATACGGTTACGGAGACAATCGCAGACAGCGAGAAGGAATTCGTAACAGACGAGTATACATATACATTTAATGCCGACGACAGTACGGTAAATCTTAAGAGCACAGGTAATGTTGAAAAAGATGCTGTCACAACTCTTACCATAAACAATGTATATGATAAGACAGTGACAAAGAAGGAAGGAACACTTGTTCTTGAGAAGACATTTGTAAATGAGCCGACAAATCTTGAAAAGTCAGGTCTTACATTTACAGTCATCGGACCTGCAGAGTTTAACGGCGGAAAGCCTCTTACAGTATCTTACGCGGATTTCACAGACGGTAAGTATACTATAGGAAATGTACCTGTAGGAACATATACTGTTACAGAGACGATCGCAGACAGCGAGATGAAGAAAGTGGACGGAACGGTTAAATATACATTCAACGCATCAAGCAGTACAAAGGATCTTAAGAGTACCGGCGATGTAGCAAAGGATGAGACAACAACTCTTACCATAAAGAATGCATATGACAAGGAGGTTATCACAACTACACCTCAGGTGGGTGAGAACACCGTTGAGACCAATGTCACAAACACAAATAATGATTCAAAGAAGCCTGAAACACCGGAGACTCCTCAGAGTGTAACGGGAACAAATACTTCAAACAACACAAATACAAATAACACAACAGAGAGCAAGGTTGTAATAAAGGATACCAAGAAGAATACAGATACAAATGTAAAGACCGGAGATGCAAGCGGAGCTATGCTCGGCATTATGGGACTGTTATCGGTAATCTCGATGGCATACATCGGATTATGGCTGGTTCTCAAGAGAAAAAAGAAGTAATTAAATCCAGGAGACCTGTATGTTAAGGCGTACAGGTCTTTTAAATTTTATAAGAAACTGCGTTTCTTGCAAATGGTTACAAATTGGATACAATTATGATGTATAGTGCATATGTAAATGATTTAGCGCTGATGAATAATCATTAAAGGGGACCCGAATAATGAATGTATTGATAATAGAGGATGACAGATCGATATCCAAACTTATCGGCAAAACTCTTACCGGACAGGGGTATACCTGCGAGTATGCCTATGACGGTGAAGAGGGGGAGAATCTGTTCGATAAACAAAGCTGGGATATAGTCCTTCTGGATCTTATGCTTCCGAAGGTAAGCGGTTACGAGCTTCTGGAATATATACAACCCACCAGAACACCGGTGATCATCATTTCCGCTATGAATCAGGTAAGTGACAGGATAAGAGGACTTAAGATGGGAGCGGACGACTATCTCAGTAAGCCTTTCCAGATAGGAGAGCTTATTGCGAGAGTAGAGGCGGTCATCAGAAGGACCATGCCTTATGACGATACCTTCAGTTATAAGGGAGTTACGGTAAATCGATCTTCCAGACAGGTTATGAAGGACGGCAAAGAGGTAATCCTGGCACCGAAGGAGTATGAACTTCTCAATATGTTTATACTTAATAAAAATGTAGCCATGAGCCGCGAACAGTTATACGAAGCGGTATGGAAGGAAGAATATCTGGGAGATACCAGAACTCTGGATAATCATGTGAAGAAGCTGAGACAAAAGCTGGAATATGAAGATGTTATAAAGACCATATTCCGTATTGGTTACCGAATGGAAGTCATGGAGGATTAAGCATGAAGATTTTCCTCAAGCTTTACCTGGGAATCATGGCGATACTTATCGCCGCCCTTCTTGTCTCCGGCGCTCTCATGGTCAGAAGGTCTCTTAAAAAGTCCGTAACCAGTGAAGTGAATAACTGTGTGGAGCAGTACAACATGTTCCTCACTACATTTCAGAATAACCTTATCATGGCGACGAAAAATCGAATTGCGGATAAGGAACTGGTGGAAGCGGTAACCCGTATGTCCAGAGGAAACAGTAAGTACAGTGTCGTTGTGGAGATGGACGGTGAGTCGGTGGTGGATGAGATGCCCCACGGCGTAACATACAGAACTCCGGAAAAAGACCTGATGAAGTATGACATCGTGGATTACGGAGATAATGTTTATGTAGTCTGCTACAGCAGTTTTATAAAGAGAAATATAATCTATACCTGCGTGACATCAACGGATATAACACCGCTTATAGAGGAAAACAATAATCAGCGGAAAAGTTATTATATGATATATGCCTGCGTGCTGCTGGTAGGAACACTCTTTGCATTGTGGTTATCCATGAATCTCACCAAGCCCATCAGACATCTTTCCGAAGCGGGAAAGGCTATCGCGGAAGGAGATTACGGCAAGGAAATATCCGTAATATCCAATGATGAACTGGGAGACCTTACCAGAATATTCAATCAGATGTCCGAGACCATCAGGGACAAAATGGATGATCTGGAATTATCGGTTAAGCAGAAAGAAGACTTTATCGCTGCGTTTGCCCATGAGACAAAGTCGCCTATGACCAGTATCATAGGCTATGCGGATTATTTATATCAGACGAAAACCTCCGAAGAGGAGAAAAGAGAAGCGGCTTCCGTAATAATGAATGAAGGAATGAGACTTCAGGCCTTGGCGGAAAAGCTTATGGATATTGTTTCTCTTAAAGAATCGGGTATTGTAAAAGAACAGATCAATACCTCGGAAATGGTGGAAGACATAAGAGCCACCATCGCACCTAAAGCAAAGGAGAGAAATGCACAGGTTTCTTATTCCGTGACGGATTCTTATATAGATGTGGATTACGATCTGTTTAAGACCGTTATAATGAATCTGGTGGACAATTCCTTTAAGGCGGGAGCGGATAAGATAAGCATATGCGGTGACAGAGGAGAGAACTCGACGTATTCCATATCCATTAAGGATAACGGGATAGGAATTCCGCAGGAAGAACTGGAGAGAGTAAAGGATGCCTTCTATATGGTGGACAAGTCCAGAAGCCGTAAAGAACACGGTGCGGGACTGGGACTTTCCCTTGCGGACAGGATCATGAAGCTTCACGGCGGAAGCATAGATATTAAAAGTATCGAAGGAAAAGGTACTGAGATCATATTAATGATTCCTATGAAATAATGTTAAAATTTACATGTTGTGTCCTAATTGAATACAAGTCGGATACAACTGTATAGTATTATCTTCCCATAGACAACAGAAACGTTTCGGTAAGTCTTGGAAAAAAGTCTTGGGGAAATTAAAGTCTTGGAAATTTACGAAATAAGTCTATGGAGGAGAATGCATGAATAAATTCGGTAAAATAGGAATGGGAGTCGGTGCTACATCGCTGCTTGCACTGGCTCTGGCAATACCGGTATTTAAGGATGTTCAGGTTGACACACTTCGTGTCGCCGAGGCAAAAGTTGCTTCTGCATATGTAGCAGATGATGTGGCTGTTGAGGATATAGTAACCGAAGAAGATACTGAGGATACGGAAAATCCGGCAGCTGAAGAAAAGGGACAGGATCAGGCTGAGGGAGAAGCTGATTCGACTCCGGACAACTGTGCTGAGTTTGTCTACAAGAATCCAACGCCCGGTGAAGAATTGATCATTGAAGAAGAATGGATGGTCGAAGAGGAATGCTATGACGTGGATCTGAATAAGTATGATGAAGATCTTCGTGTATTAGCCGAAGAATATCTGGCAAAGGGCTATTACTTAAGCGATTGTGAGTATGATGTAAATTGTCTGTTATCCGGTATCGGTTACCGCGTCGAAGACGAAGACGGAAAAGGCGGTACTGATTACTTATTTACCGACGGATTCAATGTCGTTGATGATAATACGGGAAATAACACCTTTTACATCGAAGTGGTGAAAGTCACGCCGGAACAGTTCGAGCTGTTCATGGGAGAGAATTCCGGAGGTGTCTGGTTTAAGACAGAAGAAGGATCCGAAGTGACATATACAACATCGGACGGATATAACAATATGACAATTAAATATAATACCGAAACAGGTATAATGACTTACATAAATGATTTTTCCGAAGCACAGGGAAAAGCAGTAGGTTAAGAGTATTAAAGGAAGCCGCCTCACGGGAAAGTGAGGTGGCTTTTTTTTGCATTTTATAGTAAAATATAACGGATTATGGAAAAGTATATTTTAATTGATGATATAATTAAAAATCATACGGAGCGAATGCTGAATCTGAGAAAGTTCTATCCTTTTTTCAGTATCATGCAGTCGGGACTTAGTGCGGCTGTTTCGGGAGAAACCGTCAGCCTTGATATGGGTTATATAACCCTGGCTGTTCTGAGATTTCTCATCAACGAGAATAACTTCAGAGAGCGCGAAGTAACCGGACATGAGATCAGAAGTTTCATAGGTGAACTGCTGAAAAGAGATTTCGAACTTGAGCTTTCGAAGGATGAGAAGAAACAGCTTTCCGACGCAGTATTCGATAAGCTTACCAACGGCGGAAGAGCCTTTGAGATAAGCTTCTTCGATCCCGCCGACAGAAAGACAAAGCTGGCAAGAGTCCGTCTCATAGAAGCAAATGTACATGAGTCGGAAGTTACTTATGCCATTACCGAAGAGGGAATCGAGTTCTACCTTTCCACAAAGGAGATGAAGTACGAGAGCAGGATAAGTACGGACCAGCTGCTTCTGGAGAAACTTATCAAAGCGGAGAACTACAAGGGCGGAATAGATGTTATCAGCAGGATCAATCTGGAAGTGGTATCTCTCCATAAGAGAAGAGATGAGGCGGTAGCCCTTCTGCTTTCCGACGTACATGCGGGAACCGAAGCGGTGGATGAGTTTATGGAAAGCACATCCCGCTGGTTCGAGGAGGAGAGAAAGTCCTTCGCCAAGAGCCGCGAGCTGGTGGACAAGGCCGCAGCAAGAGTGAGCCACAGTCCGGATTCAAAGGCTGTCAGAGATATAACCAAACTGGAGAATCTTCTGAAGCAGACCATTGATAATCACAGCAGACTTATCAAAGCATCCGCAGAGCTTTCACGTTTTGCCGACGAGATGGTAAGGCGTAAGAAGATGCAGGTACTCAGGAATACATTTGATTTTGAAAGTGCACTTACAAGACTGGAACGTATCGACAAGCCGGACAGACTGGCGGCGCTCATCATGCCTCTTGCCCGTCCGAAATGCGAGAAGAGCTTCCAGGTGGATATGATAGATTCCATCATTCTCAAGAAGCTGAGTCAGGATGACACGGTGGAGAAGGTGGAGAAGGAAGCTGCGGATCTGAACTTCAGATACGACGACGAGATCCTCAGTGAACAGACCGGAAAGAACTTCGCAATCCTTTTCAGGGAGCTTCTCGAGAGACTGGAGAAGTGGGACAGACTCACTCTTCAGGAGTACAACGCAATCCTGGAAATGAAGTTCACAAAGGACCTTTATAAGAGCCGGGATTACTATGCTTATCTGGTTCATCTTTCGGAGAAAGAGAGCTACAGCATAAGAGATATGATGAACGGACAGGAGACTTTCCTGGAACAGCTTGCCGTTAAGTACATGACGGATGCCGATAAGGAAAGATTCGAAGATATAAGATTCAGACTTATATTCGGTGATGAAGAGATCGAGATAGATGATTCATCGATTACGGATATAACCTTTGAGAGGATGTAACCAATGGAAGACAGAAGTCTTAACAAGGCGCTGGATATTTACAGTGCTCTTATCACAGGACAGAATATATCACTTCACGATAAAGCCACTTCGGAACTGTACAACGCATTCTATGCGGATTCCGAGGTTTACGATATAACCACTAAGATGCTTATGAGACAGGGACTTAAGCTGTATGAGTATAACGAATCCCTCTTTGTTACCGCGGGAAGCGGAAACAAGGTTTTCGGTTATACCAACGACGATCTAAAGAAGCTTCTGGGTCTCAGGCTTAACGTGGAATTATATCTGGTTTTCTTCATAACCTATCAGGTGCTGCTGTATTTCTATAAATCAACGGACACCTATCAGGTCAGGGAATATGTCAGAACAGATGAAATCATAAATGCGGTAACAACGGAACTTAAGTCCATACTGGGAGATGCGGCAGTGGCCGAGGATCACAGTGAGAACAGCTTTAAGTCCATAGCCGCTCTTTGGGAATCCCTTCCTCCTTTCCTGAATGAGGACAGGGAAAGAAACAAAGCATCCCGAGGTTCCAGATACGGTATGACAAAGCTTACATTTAACTTCCTGCTGGGAGAAAAGCTTTTTGTAAATGTGGATGACCGTTTTTATCCTACGGACAGACTGCATGCCGTTGCGGAGAATTATTTTGAAGAAAACAAGAGTCTCATCCAGGAGTATCTGGAGGAGAAGTAATCAGAGTCAGAGGTTAAGGTAATGCCTAATATAAACAGGATAAGAGTAAATAACGTTAAGTACAATTTCGGTACTCAGAGTTATGATGATTTCATCATGAAGATGTACGGCCGGAATACGCTTTACGATCTTGCCAACGGTGGTGGTAAGTCGGTGCTGATGCTGCTCCTTATGCAGTGTGTCATCCCGAACTCCACACTGGATGACAAGCAGCCTATAGAGAAGCTTTTCAGGGGAAATGAAAATACCGTCATTCACTCACTGGTGGAGTGGAAGCTGGATGACTGCGATGTTACCGAAGGTATGCGCTATATGACCACAGGCTTTGCTGCAAAGAAAGCGGGAGGCGGAAGTGATCAGCAGACCATTGAAGGTATAGACGTTCAGGAAGCAGGTGCTGACGAGGATAAAACCACAGCGGAAATAGAATATTTTAATTACTGTATCTTCTACAGGGATTATAATAAGAATGATATAGTCAATCTTCCTCTTGTTAAGGGTGAAGAGAGAATATCCTATAAGGGACTCAGAAACTATCTTCTGGATCTGGCGAGAACGGATAAGAATCTGATCGTTAAGGTGTTCGACCGCAAGGGTGAGTATCAGAGGTTCATCGCAGAGTACGGGCTTTACGAGAGTCAGTGGGAACTGATCAGAGGTATCAACCGTACCGAGGGACATGTCAGAACATATTTCGAAACCAACTTCAGAACCACAAGAAAGATCATAGAAGATCTTCTTATAGAAGAGATAATAGAGAAGGCTTATGCCGTAAAGACTTCCGCAGAGGGAGGTACCGGCAATACGGCCAACCTCCTCATGACCATCCAGGAGGAACTTAAGACTCTTGCGGAAAAGAAGAAGAGGATATCGGATTACGATCATGAGAAGGAACTTATCGAGCTTCTCAGTGACCGTATAGAAGGATATGCGGGACTTCTCAGAGAGAAGGAAAAATGCGCAGCCGGCTTTGCGGATATCTACAGGACCATTGAGCAGGAGAAGCAGACTGCGGATGAAGAACTGATGCGTCTTGAAAAGGAGAGGGATGAACTTCTGAAGCAGAAGGAAAGACTTCGTCACGAGACGGAACAGCTGAAGCTGGGTGTTGCAAGAGAAGAAAGAGACCGTGCCGGAAGAAAGGCCGAAGAGTTAAAGAGAGAACTGGCCAGGCTGGAAGGCACTATCGAAGAGAAGAAGAGAGAACAGAACTCACGTATAGCAGCGGGAGAATTTCTTGATTATATAGCGGCAAGAGACAGACTTACCGCATTGGATGAGGAGAAGAAATCAGCAGGCGCATCCGCGGATAAGAAGCTGGATATCGGCTGCATAGTTTATAATATCAGACTCCGCATGGAAGAAAAGCTGACAGAGTTTGCCAGGAGAGAAGGAGAACTTCTTGCCAAGAAGGAAAAACTCACAGCAGAGCGTGAGTCTGTACAGAAGCTTTATACAACTGCCATTCAGGAGAATGCGGTAACGGAGAGCAGGATCTTTGAGTCCGAAACTCTTTACGAAAAGAGCGTGGAGAAAACCCGCTCACTGGGAGAAGGTCTTTCAGACAGAAGACTTCTTCCGCCGGCAGAACTTCTGGCACAGGCAGAGAGAAAGAAAAAGACTTTGGAAGATACCATGGAAAAGAGCAAGGCAAAGCTTGCAGAGCTGACCATGGAGATAGATAATGTAAAGAAAGAGCAGGCTGCTCTGGAACGCACTGCCGCTGTATTAAAAGAGCAGGCGGAGCAGTATAAGAACAGTCTGGAGGAGCAGAGAACAGAGGCTCAGAGACTCAAGAGTCTTGCGGATATATACGGAATCTCGGGAGACGCTGCGGAAGATGCCGCAACGGTTCAGAGCCTTGCGGATAAGATCCAGTCAGCCATCATGAATGACTATATAAGAGTTCATGAAACAGGCAGAGCCGTAGTCGCTTCAGAAAAGAGACTGGCGGATATCGAACTGGGAGTTGTACTGAGAAGATCCGAAGGAGTTGAAAAGGTTAAGGATTATATAATCACAAGACACAATCTTTCGGCCATTTCGGGAATCGATTATATCTCGCTTCAGCCTGAAGAAAAAAGACGAAAACTGCTGCAGGTAAACCCATCCCTTCCTTACGGAGTAGTGGTTGAGAATCTCAGCAGCATAATCGATGATCCGGGACTTACGGAGATCGACAATGCGGACGAAATCATGCTTTATGATAAGGACAGCATCGACACCGCACACAATATAATAGGCGAGAATGTCTTTGCGGTAAGACGTCCGGAGAATTACTTCTCGGACGAAGAAGTTGTGACAAAGCTTAAGAACTTTGAGACAGAACAGCTGAGAAATCTTCGCGAAGAAGAAAAAGCCGTAAGAGATATGCTGGCAACAAAGCAGGAAGACCTTGCATTTACGGAGATATATATCGGCAAGGGTTATGACAGCCTGCTGGATAATATAAAGAACAATTCCAGAGAACTTCTTAAGACAGAGGATGAGGAAGCCGCAGCGGAAACAAAGCTGAGAAAGCTTTGCGATGAGGAGGCCTCCTGTAAGGAAGTGATCGAAGAGACTGAAGAGAGTTTAACAGCTCTTGATAAAGATATAGAGATCCTTAAGGTGATGGCTGAGCTTACCGAAGACCAGAGACGTCTCACCAGGGAAATCTCGGAATTTAAGAGTATAAAGGATAACAGTCAGAGAGCCATCAGCGATTATGATGTAAAGCAGCGCAGGATAGGCAATGACATTTCCGATACGGATGCACTCCTCGGAGAACTCAAGGATTCACGTCATGAACTGGAGTTCAACTGGGAGAAGAGATATTCGGTATATTATACGGATTCCGTAAGACCGGACCTTAATATGTCCCTTTCGGAACTTACATCACTTTTCGAAAGAGAAGCATCCAAGGGTGAAGGCGATATCTTCTCGCTGGAGAAGGAAAAACTTCTCCGTGATACTCTTACGGACAGCATGAGAAGGATCGAAGAATCCATCAGACAGAAGGGAATATCCATGAATGCTCTTGCAGCGGCAAGTGAAGCGGGAGAACTCTTCAGAACTCCGGAAGGAGAGATGGAAAGACTCAGCCGTGAACTTTCAACTGCGGAGCAGGAGAGAGTTATCCTTTCGGATAAGACCACTGCAGCGGGTACGGAGTATGAGCGACTGGTGGGAAGACTGGAATATGCCGAGAAGAATATGAGAGATGCTTATGGAGCGGATCTCGAACTTCCGGAAAATCTTAACTACGAAGAAGAGATTGCCGCAAGACAGGAAAGACTGGCAGAGACACAGGCGGCTGTCGAAGAATCCGAGAAGAAGCTTAAGAGCTTTAAGAACAGAGTAAGCGGCAGTGAAGAACTGCTCCGTTATTCGGGAAGGATAGTGGAGAAGGAAGGCCTTAAGACAGCGGATGCGAAGATCATTTCGCAGGATACGGACCTCAGAGCTTACTTTGACGATCTGATACTAGAGTATGACAGGATCGGAAAGAATATAGATAAGACCAGAAACGATACCCTGAAGGTAAAGATGATGGTCATCGATTCTCTGAATGAGGTGGGTGCAACGGAGCTTGCCCTTTCCATAAGGGAAGATGTGGAGCTTCCGGATAACAGAAGCGAAGCCGAAGGCCTTTACGAAAGACTTGAAGCCGAAGCCGCTCTCATCGCTCTCGAGAAAGAGAGGATAGAGACCAGCCTCGAAGGAATGGAACGCCTCAGAGAAAACTTTATAGATCAGTGTATCGAGAGATGTCTCGATGTGAAGACCGAGCTCGGAAAGATAGCTCATCTTTCGGAGATAACTCTTGATGACGAAAGGATAGAGATGATCCGTCTGTCCATTCCGTATGTAAAGCCTGAATTTATGAAGGACAGAATGTCCGAATATATTGACAGGATTGTTGCGGATCTGGATAAGAAGCCGACGGAAAGCGAGAGACAGAAGTTCCTGAACCAGAGCCTCTCCATGAAGAAGCTTTTCTCGGTCATCGTAACGGACATGAACAGGATCAAGCTTTCACTGTATAAGAGAGAGCGTATCAAGGAGCAGAGCAGATATCTTAAGTATGAAGAGGCGGTAGGAAGTACCGGTCAGTCACAGGGTATCTACATACAGTTCCTCATATCCGTTATCAATTACATTTCCGGTATGTATTCGGCCGGTGACGGACAGAAGAGAACCAAGACACTCTTTATAGATAATCCTTTCGGTGCTGCCAAGGATATATATATCTGGGAGCCTATCTTCAAGCTGCTTCAGGAAAATGCGGTACAGCTTGTGGTTCCGACTCGAGGTGCAACACCTGAGATCACGGGACGATTTGACGTTAATTACATTTTGGGACAGCAGAAAACAGGAAACAGACAGACGACGGTGGTTGTCAACTTCACAAGTAAGACATCAGCCGAAGAACTTGAATATACGGAGTTTGATTATCAGCAACAGACATTTAACTTTATCTGATGGGGGAAGGCAGGGGTTATATGTTTATTATCGATACGAAAACTATTGTTACACCACAGAACGGTTATCGATACGAAAACTATTGTTACACCACAGAACGGACTCAACATATACAGAGGACGTACTGAGAATAACATCATCAGCATGGAGCCGGAGATCACCGATATCGGTGTGAAACCGGAGGCTGACGAGCTTCTCAGCGGTACGCTGAAAAAGCGTAAGAGCAAGGGCATGATCCTTGTAGGCAACATGGGAGATCCTTATAACGATCTGGAGAAGGAATACGGACTTATGCGTAAGTGCCTGAAGTGGATCAGTTATTTTGATTTCGGTGTGGTGGTGACGACGAGAAGAAGTCTTCTTCTCAGGGATATCGACATGCTTAAGGAAATCGATATGAAGACCAAAGCGGTGGTGGAGATTCCTATCCCTTCGATTGAAGTGGATAAGATGAGAGCCATCGACGGAGGAAGCCTGAGCGAAAGACTGATGCTTATGGAAGAACTGCGTAAAGCGGAGATTCCTTTTATAATAAATATATATCCGCTGGTTCCTTTTGTTAACGACGATCCGGTGGTGGTCATGAGTATGCTGGGAGTCCTGAAGGATTATAAACCGGCAGCCATAGATCTGGGAGGAGCAAGGGTTCCTCTTGTAAAGAAGCAGATGGATTACTTCTATCTTCAGTATCAGAAGAGATTCCCTGCGGAGTACAATATGTACCTG
>CACZHN010000026.1 GCA_902780985.1 uncultured Lachnospiraceae bacterium
AAAACCCGGAGTGGATCCGGATACGATCATACAGGAGACCGAGGAATGGTTTAATACAAATGCATTTGAACCGGGATCGGATTGGGGGCTGCACGTGGAATCCATGGAGAAGCAGCTTTCCCAGATCACCAAGGTGCTGAATCTTATCACGGTGGCCATATCCATAATCGCGGCCATATCGCTGGTAGTAGGCGGTATCGGCGTTATGAACATCATGCTGGTAAGCGTGGTGGAAAGAACCAAGGAAATAGGTATCAGAAAGGCTCTGGGAGCCAAGAACAAAGTCATCGAAAGGCAGTTCCTGGTAGAGGCGGTGCTGATATGTTCGATGGGAGGATTGATCGGAATTCTTCTGGGACTTTTAAACGGAGGATTGATTTCCGTGGCCGCAAAGTATATAGTGGCATCAACGGATTATAATTTCATAACCGTTGTTGTAAGACCGCCGATCGCTGCAATCGTCGTATCCTTCGTATTCTCCATGCTGGTGGGAGTTATCTTCGGATTGTATCCGGCAAGAAGAGCCGCAAGACTTTCACCGATAGATGCGTTAAGATACGAATAGTTGCTTGATAATATAACATTCAAAGAGGTAAAAATTATGATATACGATAAGCTTGTTGAGATACTCGAAGACTTCCTCTCCATTCAGGCGCAGGACCTGTCACAGGACACATCATTTAAGGATGACCTTGCTCTGGATTCTCTGGATCTGTATGAGCTGGTGGTTATACTTGAGGAGGAGTTTAATGTTGAGATCCCGTCCGACAGACTCAGCTCGGAGATCGATACTATAGAAGACCTCGTAAGAATACTCAAAGAACTCGGAGTAGAGGACTAACAGTTCGGAGGAGTTCAGGAAATGTATTCATATACGACGAGAGTAAGATACAGCGAGATTACGGAAAGCAGGGTTGCATCCCTGTTATCGATAATAAATTATTTTCAGGACTGCTGCACCTTTGAAGCAGAGGACAGAGGCGTGGGCATCGACTGGCTGAACGATCATAAGACAGCCTGGATGCTGACCAGCTGGCAGATCAAGATCGACAGAAGACCTAAGTACTGCGAGAACATCAAAGTTACCACCTGGGCCTGCGGTTTCAGATTCTTTCTGGGAAAGCGTAACTTCACCATAGAGAATGCGGAGACGGGAGAACTTCTGGTATACGCATATTCCGAATGGGCATATGTAAATACCGAGAAAGGACTGCCGGAAAAGAACGTTCCGGAAGAAGAGTTCGAAGCCTACGGAATGGCAGATCCTCTTGATAAAGAATTCGAGAAGGGAAAGATAAAACTTCCCGAAGATGCGGAACTGATACAGTGTGAACCGATCACGGTCACAGATCAGTATATAGACACAAATCATCACGTGAATAACGGGCAGTATATCTCCATAGCCATGACGGCCCTGCCTGAGGATATCTTCATAAGATCCGATGATCTTAAAGGTCTGAGAGCGGAATATAAGCTTCAGTCCGTGAAGGGTGATGTTTTATATCCGTATCGCGCCGAAGAGGCAGGAGACGGCGCTGTGGTTATTCTGAAGGATGAGGATGACAAGGTAAGACTGATAGCCGAATTCAATATGTAACACAAAAAAATACCGGGTACCGTTATTTCTAACGGTGCCCGGTTTTAAGTTTCGTTTATTAGCCGAGAACTACAACTACCTTATGAGTTCCGTCTGCAAATGTAGGAAGTACAGTGCCTTCAACAGCCTGTCCGTCTACAGTGATGCTCTTAACACCCTTCTCAACATGATCAGGATTCTGAACTTCGATCTCATATGTAGCTCCGCGGTACTTTCTTGTAGCCTTGAAGCCGTCCCAAGCTGATGGGATAGAAGGATCAACCTTAAGTCCGTTCCAGTCTGCCTGGATACCGATGATGTACTGGCTGATTGCTACGAAGTTCCATGCAGCTGTACCTGTGAGCCATGAGTTCTTAGCCTCACCCTGACGTCCTGCATCCTTACCTGCAACCATCTGTGCATATACATAAGGCTCTGTTCTGTGAAGATCCGAGATATCCTCAAGGAAAGCAGGAGCGATTCTTGAGTACCAGTCAAATGCCTTGTTACCGAATCCGGCATAAGCAGCTGCACAGATCATCCATGCATTGTTATGACAGAATACACCGGCATTTTCCTTGTATCCTGCAGGATATGTCGAAATCTCACCGTACTCGATATAGTACTTTGTGAAAGCAGGGTTGTTAAGTACGAGACCGTACTTGCATCCGAGACGCTCTTCAACAGAGTTGATAACCTTCTCAGCCCAACCGTCTTCCTTACCGATATCTGACATGATACCGAAGCCCTGTGGCTCGATGAAGATCTTTCCTTCTTCGCATTCCTTAGAACCAACCTTACGTCCGAGATCGTCGTAAGCTCTGATGAACCACTCGCCGTCCCAACCGAACTTCTTGATTGTTTCTTTCATCTTGTCGATCTCAGCCTGTGCCTTAGCAGCCTCTTCCTCGTCTCCCTTGTACTTGCAGAGTGCTACGTAATCAGGACCTGCATAAGTGAAGAGTGTAGCAACGAAGATTGACTCAGCGACATCTGAGAATCCCTTATCACCGTACTTAGGTGATGTGTATGTCTGGAAGCTTTCACCAGGTGTATCTGACCAGCATGAAAGGTTCAGACAGTCATTCCAGTCAGCTCTCATTGAAAGAGGAAGTCCGTGAGGACCAACTTCCTTAGCTACCTTGTAGAATGACTGATGCAGGTGGTGCATCATTGACTGAGCCAGTGACTCATCGTTACGATAAGGAACCTGCTCATCAAGGATTGAGTAATCACCTGTCTCCTTAATATAAGCAGCTGTAGACATGATCATCCACAGCGGATCATCTGAGAAGTTACCGCCCAGAGTATCATTTCCCTTCTTAGTAAGAGGCTGATACTGGTGGAAGCATCCACCGTCTTCAAACTGTGTAGCGGCAAGATCGAGAATTCTCTCACGTGCTCTGTCAGGGATCTGATGAACGAATCCGAGGAGATCCTGGTTAGAATCACGGAAGCCCATACCACGTCCGATACCGGACTCGAAGTATGAAGCACTTCTTGACATGTTAAATGTAACCATACACTGATACTGATTCCAGATGTTAACCATTCTGTTAACCTTCTCATCAGGAGTATCAACGTTGTATTTTGAAAGAAGCTCATCCCACATAGCCTTGTTTGCAGCGAAGGCAGCATCTACCTTGTCTACGCTGTCGAACTTAGCAATCATGTCGTAAGCCTTTGACTTGTTCATAGTACCGTCTGCATTCCACTTGTCTGCACCGTTCTCAACATAACCGAGAATGAATACGAGAGCCTTCTCTTCGCCAGGGGCAAGAGTGATCTTAAGTGAATGAGATGCGATCGGTGACCAACCGTCAGCCTTTGAATTCTTGGAAGCATCTGCGAATACAACGTCCGGCTTATCGAAACCGTTGTAAAGACCGAGGAAGCTTTCTCTGTCACAGTCATATCCGTCGATGTCGCTGTTTACTGTATAGAATGCGAAGTGATCACGACGCTCTTTATACTCTGTCTTATGGAAGAGAGTAGAACCCTCAACCTCAACTTCACCTGTATTGAAGTTTCTCTGGAAGTTTGTTGAGTCATCCTCAGCATTCCACAGGCACCACTCAAGGAATGAGAAAAGAGTGAAGCTCTTTGGAGTTGTTCCTTCATTCTTAAGAACTACCTTCTGGATCTCTCCGTTGTATCCCTGAGGTACAAAGAAGGTAACTTCTGCCTTAAGTTCGTTCTTCTTACCTGTGATAATTGAATATCCCATTCCGTGACGGCACTGATAAAAATCAAGCTCTGTCTTAACAGGTGACCATCCCGGATTCCAAACTGTTCCGTCGTCGTTAATATAGAAGTAACGTCCGCCTACATCAACAGGAACGTTGTTGTAGCGATATCTTGTGATACGTCTCATACGCGCATCTTTATAGAAATGATATCCTCCGGCTGTGTTTGAAATGAGTGAGAAGAAACTCTCTGTTCCAAGGTAATTGATCCATGGATAAGGAGTTCTTGGTGAGGTGATGACATACTCTTTGGCTGCATCATCAAAGAAACCAAATTTCATAAGTTTGATACCTTCCCTTCTGTTTTTTAATCTTAATAAATATAAACCCATCTGAATAAACAGATGTATAGAATTATAGTATAAGAGCACCTAAAACTCAAGGAGAATTAGGTGCTCGCGGCATATCTTAATTATATTCTCTGTTTGCTGTAAATGTGTTCTTTTACGGTCTTTGCTTCGCCCGGAGCAAGCTCGATATAGCCTGATTCCTCGTTGTGGAGAGGAAGGTTCGGAGCATCGATCATCCATGTGATCGGTTCCGGACATATAAAGCCCTTTGTGCCCCAGTGATTCCAGAAGATCCAGAACTTGAAAGCATCATCGATCTCGTAGAAGATCTCCTTGCCGGAAGCAAGGTCGGAAATGATAGCTCCCCTGAAAGGCTGGCCGTCCATATCCGCAACAACCGTAGGATAAACGTCGTTGTCGATAACGTGTTCAACAGGAACCATGGAACCTGTCTGGTACTGCTTATCGTGGTTATCCAGAGGTGCGGTCTCGGTGGTAGGAAGGCATAAATTGTTAAGAAGCCATTTCTCATCACCGATGGTGGCGAAGATTCTCGAATCAAGCGCCTTGCCTGTGCTGGTGAAAGGTGCATTTATACATGTATGATTACATATGCTGTAAGGAAGCTGTCTGTCCGAATTGTTGGTGATGGTCACTTCGAAGTAGAGACCGTCATCGTTCAGTGTAAATGTAAAGTCGGCTGTGAACTTTACAGGAAATGTTTCGAACAGCGGATCTTTCTCATCATATACATATCTTGTCTTTCCGATAGCCCGGCTGTTTCTTACCTCGGCACTTACAATCTCGTGCTGTCTGGTGTGAAGGAAGCCGTGAAGGTAATTACCCTCGGCATCGTTCGGTGTGAACTGATATGTGTAATCGGATGCTTTAAGAACTCCCTTGCCGAGACGGTTGCCGTAGAAGAGTGTAGGCATACCGTAGATAACGGACTCGGCCTTCAGCTGTTCTATTGAAATGCTGTCGTCGTATCTGAAGAATTCAACATCCATTTCGTTGTTGCGAAGACGGAGAACATTGCTTCCTATAAAAGGAGCGATGGTAGCTTCGTAACAATCGGACTTAAGAACGATAACGTCTTCGTCCTTATACTTTTTTACATTAGCTGTTATAGGCATTTTTAATCCTCCTTTAAAACAGCTGCAATCTCTGCTGCGGTTGCAGCCTGCTCCTCATCGGAAAAACTCTTGTGAGCCCACTCAAACTCAAAGTCATCATTAAATCTCGGTACTACATGAATGTGAAGATGGAATACCGTCTGTCCTGCTGCAGGTCCGTTGTTCTGTACGATATTTACTCCGTCGCAGCCTGTAACCTTCTTTACAGCTGTGGCGATCTTCTTTGCAAGAGGCATAACCTTTGCGAGTACATCCTCGTCTGCCTCGAGAAGATTTTCGAAATGTTGCTTTGGAAGTATGAGTGCGTGTCCTCTGTTTGCCGGACTTGCATCCAGGATAACGTTGAAGTCGTCATCTTCATATATGCTGTTTGTCGGGAATACCCCGTTTGCAAGCTTGCAGAATATACAATCATCTTTAATCATTGCTTGTATCCTCCGAATATATGGAAATTTTGTAAAGCTAATTATATCATTCCGTATTTCCAAACTCAACGATAACCTATTTGTCGTTCACCTTCAAAAAGTGTCGTTCGCAAATTCAGTGTTGACATATCGGAGGTTATATTGTAATTTGTAGTAGTTGACAAAAGAAAATACTCTTATTCAGAGTGGTGGAGTTACAAGGAACGTTGAAGCCACGGCAACCCGATAGCATATGACGGGGACGTCAATGCATACGAAGGTGCCTGCCTGAGCACGTAATTACGTGAGCAATAAGAGGGTTTGAAAGATGATACTTACAAATCCGGTTGTGCTCACGACCGGATTTTTTTGTGCGAAGCTGAGGCAAGGTCATATCACGGAGTGATATGACATGCTTCCGAAAACAGATTCGTATTTATACGAGAGTCTGTTTTCGGAAGTATCGTCATATACGCTTTTGCGTATATGACTTTGCCGAGGCCGCATCATCGAGCGGATGCGTTCACGCAGGAGCTCGATATCCGTTTTATTGAAAGGAGAGGAAATGGAAAGAAGACTTTTTACATCCGAGTCCGTTACAGAAGGACATCCGGATAAGATCTGCGATCAGATCTCAGATGCCATCCTTGACGAACTTCTTCGTCAGGATCCGAACAGCCGTGTAGCTTGCGAAACATCGGTTACTACAGGCCTTGTACTTGTTATGGGTGAGATATCAACAAACGCTTATGTAGATATCCAGAAAACAGTTCGTGATACCGTAAGAGAGATCGGTTACGACAGAGCAAAGTACGGTTTCGACTGTGATACCTGCGGCGTTATCGTTGCAATAGATGAGCAGAGTGCCGACATTGCCATGGGAGTTGATAAGGCTCTCGAAGCAAAGGAAAATCAGATGAGTGATGAGGAAATCGAAGCAATCGGTGCCGGAGATCAGGGTATGATGTTCGGTTATGCTTCAACAGAAACACCTGAGCTTATGCCATATCCGATATCACTTGCACACAAGCTTTCAAGAAGACTTACAGAGGTTCGTAAGAACGGAACACTTCCTTATCTCAGACCTGACGGAAAGACTCAGGTTACAGTTGAGTATGATGAAGAGGGCAAGCCGGTAAGACTTGATGCTGTAGTTCTTTCAACACAGCACAGCGAAGAGGTTACACAGGAGCAGATCCATGAAGATATCAAGAAGCATGTCTTCGATGTTGTGCTTCCTGCAGATATGATAGACGAGAACACAAAGTTCTTCATTAATCCTACGGGACGTTTCGTAATCGGTGGTCCTCACGGAGATTCGGGACTTACAGGACGTAAGATCATCGTTGATACCTACGGCGGATATGCTCGTCACGGCGGCGGAGCATTCTCGGGAAAGGATCCGACAAAGGTTGACCGTTCTGCTGCATACGCTGCACGTTACGTAGCTAAGAATATTGTAGCTGCAGGACTTGCAGATAAATGCGAGGTACAGCTTTCATATGCTATCGGTGTAGCAAGACCTACATCAATCTTCGTTGATACTTTCGGAACAGGACGTCTTTCGGATAATAAGATCGTTGAGATCGTAAGAGAGAACTTCGACCTTCGTCCGGCAGGAATCATCAAGATGCTCGACCTTCGTCGTCCTATCTACAAGCAGACAGCTGCTTACGGACACTTCGGAAGAACAGACATCGATGTACCTTGGGAGAAGACAGACGTAGCCGAGAAGCTTAAGGGATACCTTAACTAAAAGAATACTTATATAATTATGGCTTTATCCGGCAGGAATATATTTTCCTGCCGGGTTTTTAATGTACGGTACAATTTCAATTACGTGCTGATAAATGCGATGGACGGAAGCCTGATCGACATTATCTAATAGAAATTATTAAGCATCACCTTAATTATTCTTAATAATTTTTTTCACAAAAATATGCATTTTTGATGCATTTCGATTGTATTCTATGCCCGTAAGATAAATACAGATGAAAACATCAAAGTTGTACTAGGAGGAAAGTGAAGGTTATGATTAAAAAGTACAGTAAGGGAATTTTAGCCATGTGTCTTGCTCTTTCGCTCGCAGGATGCGGTGCGAAGGAGCCGGCCACAGTGGAAGAGTATGGTAACGGCACAGCGGGAGTAACATCAAGTTCATCGGAGATAACGGAAGCTGAGGGGGCGGGTTCTGTAAGCGAGGTGGAAAAGATAGACTCCGGAGCCGTAAGCGAGGGAAGCCTCAGTGAGAAACTGGGCGGTACGGAGCATAATTGGGATGCATCTTTTACCGCTAACGGAATTGATGTTAACGTAAGCGCAGAGGTACAGGTTGGCGATACGGAACAGCTTCCTTCTTATAAGATTTCAAAAATAAGTGAAGAAGATCAAAGCGAAGATGAAATAGTAAAGAACTTACTCGGAGACAGCGCGCAGAAGATTGACAGAAAACTGAGCGGAGCCGACGGAGATTCAAGCCAGCTTATCACTGCAGTTCTCAGAACATATATAAGTTACAATCATGAAGAATATGATAAGCTCTCTTATGAAGAGCAGTGGGAATTAGATGAAGTTCCGGGATGGGTTGACGCTGAAGACTATTACATTCACACATACGAAGGAACCTATGAAGGCATGGATTATCAGTTATATGTCGGCTATGATCATATGTCAAATATGCGTTCGATAGCATTCTTCCCTAAGAATCTCGGAGAATATCTCGGTAATCCGAATCTTGATTATATAATGTCATACTGGGTAGGAAATGATCTGGCAGAACAGCCGGGAGTTAAGGATTTCCTTGATAAGAATAAGCTTCAGGGTGATGGTAAGGAACTGTGCCGTGATGCGGAAAACTTCTTCAAAGAAAAACTCGGTCTGAAGATTCCGGATAATTATCTGAATCCTCACTCGGATATGGGTTCTAATGAGGCTCAGTATACCTTCTATGTAAACAAGAAGGCTATGGATGATGCGTCCGGCGGAAAGAAGGAATGGGATATCGAGAATGTATATGACCTTATTGATATCTTAGGAAAAATGGATGAAAGTGATTATGCACTTAACGGATATATGACACTTCCGCAGTTTTCAATGGGAAATCTGTATATATTCTCAAATCCGAGAAAAGAGGAAGTTCGAGGTTACTCGGGCGGAGAAGCATATATAACAGACAAGGGCCTCCTGGGATTTAGCGTTGATTTTGATACAAATTTTGAAGAGAAGCTTTCCGATAACGTGCCTGTACTTAGTTACGACAATCTGATCGGAGCTTTTGAAAGCGAGATGTCAGCAAAGCTGGATGCGACTAAGTGCAATTCCAATTCACTTAATTTTACGTATGCTGAGTTCTGCTATTACTTCGTAGACTCACCTGATACTCCGGGTGAATCAACACTTGTTCCGGCATGGGTATTCTGGGATGAGCCGCATGATATGTATGTAATAATCAATGCAATGGACGGAAGTCTTATAGAGATACTCTATTAGATCATTCCGCTACATATATGATAATTTCAAAGTCGGTACCGACAGTGGCATTTTCGGGAATGCTCTGGCGGATAACGGTTCCGGATAGTCCCTCCGGGCCTGCCTCATAATCGACTTTGAAATTATAAAAACCTACTTCTTCAAGCTTATTTACCGCACCCTCCTCGGATTTGCCGATGAGATTCGGCATATAAAGGTATACAAGCTTTTTGGCTTCGGTGGTTGTTTCGGATGCACCCGGAACAGGTTCACCGAAGCCTTTATTCATGTAAATGATGATTCCCACGGCAGCGATTATGATCACCACTGCGAGAACTGCTATAAGTTTCTTTTTATTCTTATTTATTACCCCGTTATCCAATGCAAAAACTCCCCATATATAATGAATGATTATATCTTATCTGCTATGTGATTTTCAATTGATAAGAAGTAAGTTTGATGGTACAATAACTTTCAGTGAGCGTCCGTGACCGGAAGCGGACCAAATATTTGAAAAGAGGTTTCTGATATGAAAAATATGCTTAATTTCAAGAACTTCACGGCAGAAGAGCTGATGGGGATTCTTGAACTTGCACTTGATATGAAGAAGAATCCCGAGAAGTATGCGGACAGCCTTAAGGGCAAGAAGCTTTATTCTCTGTTTGAGAAAACTTCCACAAGAACATTTCTTTCATTTGCGACAGGTATTACAGAGCTCGGCGGAAGCTATTTCAACCAGCTTTGGGAAGATTCGAATTTCGTTCTCGGTGAGCCTGTATCCGAGATCAAGTATGTTTGCAGAAATGTAGACATCATCATGGCTCGTCTTGTTAAGAATGAAACAGTTGAGCTTTTCGGTGACAACGTAACTGTTCCTTTCATCAACGGTTGTGACAGTTCATATCATCCGTGCCAGATACTTGCTGATGCACTTACCATTTTAGAGAAGTTCGGTTCTCTTAATGTTAAGCTTCTTTACATCGGAGCAAAGAACAACGTATTCAATTCACTCGTTGAGTTCTTCGCAAAGATGAAGATGGGAACCATCTACGGACTTACACCGCTTGTAAACAATACAGCATGCGGTCCTGACTTCTATGAGGAAGCAAAGGCCAGCGGTCATTACGTAGAGCTTGATCCTACAATGTCTATGGAAGAGGCTAAGACCTATGTTAAGGATATGGATATCCTTTACACGGATACATGGGTTGATATGGAGTTCTTCAACAATCCTGCTTACCAGAAGCAGAAGGAAGAAACACTTGCAAAGATGATGCCTTATCAGATCAACGACGAGCTTCTTGAAGGAAGCAAAGCAATCGTATTCCATGACATGCCGATGCATGTCGGTTTTGAAATTTCCGAAAGCGTTGAGATGAAGCATCTCGATACAATCCTTGACGAGGCAGAAAACAGACGTCATGCTGAGAAAGCCGTTATGTATACGTTAATAAAGAATTATAATTAATATAATCGCCCTGAGACATATTGTTCTCGGGGCTTTATAGTGTGTTGATAATTACGAGGGGTACAATAATAACAGGGAGGATTAATAACATGCAGCACTTAATTGATCCAATGGATCTCTCCAAGGAAGAAATCGATGATATGCTCAGCGTTGCACAGGATATCATCAGAAACAAGGAAAAGTACAGCGAAGTATGCAAGGGTAAGAAGCTGGCAACACTTTTCTATGAACCAAGTACAAGAACAAGACTGAGTTTTGAATCGGCCATGATGGAACTGGGAGGAAATGTTCTCGGTTTCTCAGAGGCTTCATCTTCATCCGCTACAAAGGGTGAAAGTGTTGAGGATACTGTAAGAGTTGTAGGCTGTTTCGCAGACATCATTGCCATGCGTCATCCGAATGAAGGTGCACCTAAGCTTGCATCCATGTATTCACCGGTTCCTATCATAAATGCGGGAGACGGCGGACACAATCATCCGACTCAGACCCTTACGGACCTTCTTACAATCGTAGAAGAGAAGGGACATCTCGATAACTTTACTATCGGACTTTGCGGAGACCTTAAGTTCGGACGTACTGTCCACAGCCTTATCAAGGCTCTTTCAAGATATCAGAATGTTAAGTTCGTTCTTATATCCCCGAAAGAACTGAAGGTTCCGGATTATATAATCGATGAGGTCATAGCACCTGCAGGACTTCCATATGAAGAAGTTGAATCTCTTGAAGAGAACATCGGAAAGCTGGATGTACTCTACATGACAAGAGTTCAGAGAGAGCGTTTCTTCAACGAAGCCGATTATGTAAGACTCAAAGATACATACATTCTTGATAAGAGCAAGATGAAACTTGCGAAAGAGGATATGAGAATACTGCACCCGCTTCCTCGTGTAAACGAAATTTCAACTGCAGTAGACGACGATCCGAGAGCAGCTTATTTCCGACAGGTACTTTACGGAAAGTATGTCAGGATGGCGCTTATTATGAAATTACTTGGAGTAGACGCGGAGTAGAGATATGGATATAGGAGGTTTTAATATGAAGATTGACAGCATTCAGAACGGAATAGTACTTGACCATATAACAGCGGGAAATGCGATGAAGATCTATTACGATCTGGGACTTGATAAACTGGATTGCAGCGTTGCTCTTATTCAGCGCGTTAAGTCAAAGAAGATGGGGAAGAAGGACATCATCAAGATTGACAAGGAAGAGTACGATCTGGATCTTGATGTTATAGGATATATCGATCCAACGGTTACGGTCAGCATCATCAAGAACGGTGAGACCATCGAGAAGAAGAGAGTTGACCTTCCGGAGAAACTTGTAAATATAAAGAAATGCAAGAACCCTCGTTGTATCACAGCAATCGAGCCGGGCATCGATCACATTTTCAAACTGACCGATCCTGAAAAGAGAATTTACAGATGTATTTATTGTGAGGCAGATAAGTAAGGAGACTACCGTGAACGAATGGGACGGAAATTATAATTATAACTATAATAACTATAATAACGGTTATAATTCCGGAGGCGGGCAGGTCGACAGGACCACAAAGAGAGCCTTTCTGATCATAGGTTTTGTCTTTGCGCTGGTAGGTCTTGTGCTTTGCATCGTCGGAGTGATCATGCTGAATAAGTTTAAGGAGAGAACCGAACTCTGTACGGGAGAAGCGAAAGCTACGGTTATCGAGCTTGATGAACATATCAGTGAAGATGACGACGGACATAGGACAAAAACTTATGCGCCTGTTGTGGAGTATACAGTTGACGGAGTGATCTACGAGGAAATGGCGCAGGTGCACACTTCGCCATGTAAGTATTCTGTAGGAGATACTGTTATGGTCCGCTATAATCCTGCGGATCCGGGAACCATGATAATAGAAGGAGACAAAAGCTCAAAGTGGTTATCCGTTTTTCTTGCGGGAATGGGCGCTTTCTTTTTTCTGCTCGGAATACCGTTTGCTATCGTGGGTTTGAAGATCGGCAGATAGACTTATAGGTCATCCTGCAAATAGGTTAATCATTTTGATATTTTTTATTCTTAAATAGTATATTAAGGAAATCCCCTGATATATCCTAGATATGTTGGGGGATTTATTTTTATATTGAAGAGGTGAGCAAATGAGAAAGAGAAGTTACGTGGCATTATCACTTGCGGCTGCAATGATGCTTTCCGGATGCGGAGCAAAGGAGAGTCCTGCGACTACCGCAGCGGCTACCGAAGCAGCAACAACCGCGGCAACCGAAGAGGTTACGGAGGCAGCGACAGAAACCGAGGCGGCTACAGAAGCTGCTGTGGAAAATGAAGTGTTTGATTATGTCACAGATGAATACAGTTTGGTCTGGGCAGATGAGTTCAACGATTACGAAGGCGAACTTTCGAAAGACGATTGGAACTACGAGGCGCATCAGGTTGGATGGGTAAACAGTGAGCTTCAGAAGTATGTTGCCAGCAGTGATTACGCTTTCGTAAAAAACGGAGAACTTATTATACAGCCTGTAAAGAACGATGACGGAAGTTATGTGTCCGGACGTGTTAACACAAGCGGAAAACATGATTTCACATACGGTATCTTTGAGGCGAGGATAAAGGTTCCTGAAGGAAAGGGATTCCTTCCGGCATTCTGGATGATGCCGACTGACGAGAACCTTTACGGACAGTGGCCGAAATGCGGTGAGGTGGATATCATGGAGGTTCTGGGTGATTCAACGAACCGCCAGTTCGGAACGCTTCATTTTGGAGAGCCGCATACACAGAAGCAGGGCACTTACGAACTCCATGACGGCGGAGACTTTTCCAAAGAGTATCATGTCTTTGCCGTTGAATGGGAGCCGGGTGCTTTCCGCTGGTATGTGGACGGAAATCTGTTCTTTGAGAATAACGACTGGTTTACAAAGAGAGACGGAGAGGAAGAGAAGCCTTATCCGGCACCTTTCAATCAGCCGTTCCACATGATACTTAACGTGGCTGTAGGCGGTGAGTGGCCGGGATATCCTGATGAGACCACCATTTTCGATGAGCGTGCAGCAATGTATGTGGACTATGTTCATGTATATCAGAAGGACAGCTACGACGAGAACGTTACAAAGCCTGTGAAGGTATTCAACGATCGTGAGCCGGATCAGACAGGTAACTATGTAAATAACAGCTACTTTGAAAATGAAGAAGACCTGACGGATGATGTGGACTGGAAGTTCATGCTCTTCAACGGCGGTGAAGGAAAAGCCGAGAGAGGTGATCTTGAGATTGTGATCACATCCGAAAATGAAGGGACGGAAGAGTACAGCGTTCAGCTTGTACAGCCTGATATGCCGCTTCATAAGGGTGAGACTTACAGACTTTCCTTCGATGCGTATGCGGATGAAGAAAGAACCATCATCACAGCGGTTACGGCACCTGAGGTTGACTGGATAAGATATTTTCCTGATACCAAGGTTGATCTGACAACAGAGAAACAGAGCTTCAGCTTTGACTTTGAGATGACCGAAGAGGACGACGATAAGGGAAGAGTTGAGTTCAACATGGGCAAGCAGGGTTCAACCGCTACTGTCCATATTACAAATGTAAGATTAGAGAAAGTTCAGTAATAAAACCCCTCTTTAAGACAGCAGTTGGATCTAGGTCCAGCTGCTGTAACCATTTACGGAGCGATATTTCTTCGGAGTCATTCCCACCACGGCCTTGAAAGTCTGAATGAAATGACTTTGCGAAGAGAAGGAAAGGCGGAGTGCTATATCCGCCAGACTGTCGTCCGTGTTCTTAAGCATTTCCTGTGATAGTTCTATCTTTTTCTCCCTGATGTAATCACTTATCGGAAGACCCAGTTCCTTTGTGAACTGACGTGACAGGTAGCTGGCGGAAACGCCGGTGTGATACGAAAGATCCTTTATGGTTATACGGTCATAGATATGAGCGTATATATAATCCACGCATTTGGTTATTGGACGGGACAGGCCTTTGTCTCGCTTGATGAGACGCATTTTACCCGTAAAGTCCAGAACCATGCTGTTATGGATCTCTTCCACGGCTTCTTCTGTGGTCGCGTCATCCAGTTTTCTGATATAGAAGTCGCTCATGCGAAATGCGTGCTCCGCCTCAAGTCCGCGGGATATACACATGCGGGTGATGAGTGCTGCGGTGACAACAAGATGATATTTCAGGTTCAGGACGGGATCCGTTGACAGCTGTCCCACACCCTTATCATCCACGAATCTGCGTTCTTCGCAGTTTTTGTGAACGTAGTCCATGTTGCCGTCGGAAACAGCATGGAAGAATTCCAGCTCTTCGCCGGTGTCGCGATGGGTTTCGGATTCCTCGGTTATCCACAGGTAACTGTTTTTATATTCATTATGCTTCATGGGCATTTCTCCGTAATAGTTTTATTCATTAATTTTACATTTTTGCTGTTTACATGATATACAGATATTATAACCTATAATAAACTGATTGTAACTGATAAGTAGGTATAAGGAGGTATGATACTTATGAAAATATGGGCGGGCTACCAGCATGGTATAAATTTCGGCGGATGGTTATCGCAGTGTGATTACACAAAGGAAAGATACGATAACTTTATCAAGGCAGAGGATTTCAAGACTGTAAGCGAATGGGGACTGGATCATGTCCGTATTCCTGTTGATTATAACCTCATCGAGACGGAAGCCGGTGAGTATATAGAAGAAGGGTTTACTTATATCGACAATGCCGTTAAATGGTGCCATAAGTATAACCTCAATATGATACTTGATATTCATAAGACCTACGGATTCGTATTCGACGGATCTGATATCGGAGGCTTCTTCGAAAATGAAGCTTACCAGGAAAGATTCTACAAGCTTTGGGAGAACCTTGCTTCAAGATACGGAAATATAGGAGACAGGGTTGCATTTGAACTTCTGAACGAAGTTACGGATAAGGCATACTGCGAGAAGTGGAACTCCATTTCCACCGAGTGCATCAGAAGGATCAGAAAGATCGCACCGAATGTTAAGATCCTTATCGGCGGATATTACAACAACTCCATTGAGTCGCTGCCGGATCTTCTGCCGCCGTATGATGACAGGATCATTTACAACTTCCATTGTTATGAGCCGCTCATATTCACGCATCAGGGTGCTTATTGGGCAGAGGGTATGGATACATCCTTCCGTTTATCCATCGATGCACCTTACAGCGACCTGAAGAAATATACAAAGGAAATGCTTGCTCAGGTTTCGGTAGGCTTCGACGGATTCGACCAGACCAAGAGCCTGAGTGTGGAATATTTCGACAAGTATTTCAGCGAGGCAGTTAAGATCGCAGAGGAGAGAGACGTTCCTCTTTACTGCGGAGAGTATGGTGTTATCAACCTGGCTGAGCCGGCTGATACACTTCAGTGGTATAAGTATATAAGCGAAGCTTTCGAGAAGTACGGCATCGGCCGCGCCGCATGGAGCTTCCGCGAGATGGACTTCGGCTTCGTGGACGACCACATGAAGGACGTCCTTCCGGAAATCATAAAACTCCTGTAGTGGTCCCCATTTCCCATTTTCCGGTTGACAAATACAAGTTCAGAGTTTAGACTACGTTTGTCAAAATTCAAAAAGAGGAGTGCTTGCGGAAGCAGGCTGAGAAGCAGTATGATCCTGCTGCTAATCCAAGGATGCGATGACGCGTCCCGTTACCTGATCCGGATAATGCCGGCGGAGGAATAATAATGCTTGGAATCACGGCTCTTTCCGCTCGGTCGGAAAGGGCCTTCTTTGTTATTTGACGAGAAATGTAATGAGAGGAGATAAAGATCATGAATGCAAATGTTGCGATCCAGGTTCTTCCTTCGGTTTACGAGGATGAAGAGATAGTAAGAATAGTTGATGCTGTTATCGATTACATCAAGAGCACCGGCGTTACTTATTATGTAGGTCCGTGCGAGACAGCTATGGAAGGTGATTACGAGCAGCTTATGGATATCGTAAAGCACTGCCAGTACATTGCGGTTGAGGCAGGTGCACCGAGCGTTATGAGCTATGTGAAGATCACTTACAAGCCGGACGGAGAGAAGCTTACTATAGAAAGAAAAACCGCAAAGCATCATATTAACGATATAGCAAAGAGTATGAAGAGTGCATAATATGACATCTGATAAAGAGAGCAAAAAGAGAATATCTTCGGATAAGAAAAAAGCACTGACGCTGTCCGATATACTGATTCCGATTGGGGTAGTAATAGGAATCCTTATAATCTGGCAGGTTGTATGTGACCTGGAAATAGTTCCGAGTTACATGCTGCCGTCACCTAAAAAGATAGCAAATGCATTCGTAAGTGATTTTCCTCTGCTGATGCAGCATTCGAAAGTCACACTCATCGAAGCATTGCTGGGAATGGTGATCGGTGTCCTGCTGGGATTTATCACCGCAGCGCTTATGGATACGTTTCAGGTTGTAAAGAAGGGACTGTATCCGATACTGGTCATAACCCAGACTATTCCGCCGGTTGCCATCGCACCGGTGCTGATACTGTGGTTTTCCTACGGCATCACGCCGAAGGTAGTACTGGTAGTGCTGGTGGTTTATTTCCCGATTGCCGTAGGCCTGCTGGAAGGTTTTCAGTCGGTGGATCCGGACATGATACTTCTTATGAAGTCCATGAAGGCGAACCGCTGGCAGATATTCTGGCACGTGAAGTTCCCAAATGCATTGGGTGAGTTTTTCTCGGGACTTCAGATAGCGGTTGCTTATTCGGTGGTCGGAGCGGTCATCTCGGAATGGCTCGGAGGAATGGAGGGCCTCGGAGTTTACATGACGAGAGTTAAGAAGGCTTATTCTTACGACAAGATGTTTGCGGTAATCTTTCTTGTGTCATTTATCAGTCTCATTCTTATGGGACTGGTCAAGCTGGTTCAGTACAAGGCAACGCCTTGGAAGCACAGCAGATAAATATAGAAAAGAGGAAAAATTATGAAGAAGTTTTTTACCAAGTGTTCAGCTGCAATCCTTTCTGCAGCAATGTGCATGTCAATGGCTGCCTGCGGAAATGCAGGAGAAGCTGCTACAACAGAGGCAGCAACTACAGAGGCAGCAACAGAAGCTGCGACTGAAGCCGCTACAGAGAAAGATACAGAGGCTGCTACGGAAGCATCTGCAACAGAGGCTGAAAAGACTGACGGAGAAGTTCACGACATTACTTTGGTTCTTGACTGGACCCCGAACACAAATCATACAGGTTTCTATGTAGCTCTTGAAAAGGGTTACTTCGAAGATGAGAACCTTAACGTTTCAATCGTTCAGCCGCCGGAAGACGGAGCTACAATGATGGTTGCATCAGGACAGGCTCAGTTCGGAATTGATTTCCAGGATTATCTTGCACCTGTATTTTCAAGTGAAGATGACTACAATGTAACAGCAGTTGCTGCACTTATTCAGCATAACACTTCGGGAATCATTTCCCTTAAGGAAGACGGAATCGATTCTTTCAAGAATCTTGAAGGAAAGAACTATGCAACATGGGAGCTTCCTGTGGAGCAGGCTATGATCCGATATTGTATGGAAGCTGAGGGCGGAGATTTTTCAAAGCTTAATCTTATCCCTGAGTATGTTACAGATGAGGCTGCTGCTCTTCAGCAGGATATCGATGCTATCTGGGTTTACTATGCATGGGGCGGCATCGCTACGGAGCGTGCAGGTCTTGATACAAATATGATCTACTTCAGCGACATTGTTCCTGAGTTCGATTACTACAGCCCGGTTATCGTTGCAAATACAGAGTTCCTTGAGCAGGACCCTGAAGTTGCAAAGGCATTCCTCAGAGCTACAGCTGAGGGTTATGAGGATGCTATCGCTAACCCTGATGAGGCTGCCGAGATCCTCTGCAAGCAGGTTCCTGAGCTTGACCTTGATATGGTTAAGGAGAGTCAGGAGTGGCTGG
>CACZHN010000027.1 GCA_902780985.1 uncultured Lachnospiraceae bacterium
TACCCAGAGACGTCCCTTGGAATCCTGAAACAGATTGTTTATGAAGTAAACGTCCGCCTTCTCCGTATCCCAGAGATTATAGATCTTGAATTCCTTTCCGCCGTAACGGTAAAGACCGCCGTCAGTTCCGACCCATATGTATCCCGATTTGGTCTGATACAGGCAATTTACCTCGGAGCTTCCCAGACCGTTATCCTGGTTATAAACTATCTGTCCGTAATCCGAAGGGATACTGTTATCCGCCTTTACTTTTGCAACTTGAAAAAGGCATGTGGTGACACATGCCATAATCAAGATTATCATATTAAAGAATCTGAGTTTATGCTTCACGTAAGAATGCCTCATAACCCTTTTCTGTTTCGTATATATCCGCCTTGGATGTTGCTTCCCAAGGAGCGTGCATGTTAAGGACCGCAACTCCGCAGTCGATAACCTCCATTCCGTAAAGAGACAGAATGTACGCAATAGTTCCGCCTCCGCCTACATCTACCTTGCCGAGCTCGGCTGTCTGATAGAATACATTATTCTTCTCAAGGATGCCTCTGAGCTTACCGATATACTCGGCATTGGCATCATTTGAACCGGACTTTCCGCGTGCACCTGTGAACTTATTGAATACCATTCCTCTTCCGAGAAATGCTACATTTTTCTTTTCAAAATTTGAGCTGTAAAGCGGATCAAATCCCGCACTTACATCTGAAGACAGCATATTTGAATTTGCAAGGCAGCGTCTCAGTGAAAGTCCGCTGTTATAACCTGCAAGCTCAAGGATCTCAGCAAGTGAGTTCTCGAAGAACTTCGACTGCATTCCTGTAGCACCTACCGATCCGATCTCTTCTTTATCTACAAGGAGTGTACATGAAGTCTTCTCAACCTTATCTACGGCAAGCTGTGCATAAAGAGATGTAAATGCACATACCTTATCATCCTGTCCGTAAGCAAGGATCATAGATCTGTCAAATCCAAGGTCTCTTGGCTTTCCTGCAGGAACGATCTCAAGCTCTGCTGAAATGAAATCCTCCTCCTCGAAGCCATACTTAGCCTTGAGTATCTCAAGAACCTTAGCAGTAACAAGCTTACCCTTTGAAGGAGTCTTCTCGTCATCTGTCTTTTTCTTCTTATCAACGATAATAGGCTTAGAACCGATCAAAAGATCCAGATCCTCACCCTCAACAGCCTTAGCTGCCTTCTTTTCCATCTGGCTTGCTGCAAGATGGATCAGAATATCGGTAACACAGAATACAGGATCAGACTCGTCTTCACCGACAACAACGTCGATAACAGTTCCGTCAGTCTTAACCACTACACCGTGAATAGCAAGCGGAAGTGTAACCCACTGATACTTCTTGATACCTCCGTAATAATGTGTATCAAGATAAGCAAGGTCACTATCCTCATACAGAGGATTCTGCTTAACATCAAGTCTTGGGGAATCTATATGTGCACCAAGAATGTTGATACCTTCCTCAAGATTCTTCTTACCGATATTGAAAAGCGCAACTGTCTTGCCCATACATACGGAATAAACCTTTGAGCCGGCCTTAAGCTTCTTGCCTGACTTAACAGCCTCTTCAAGGGAAATGTATCCCGCAGCCTTAGCCTTCTCAACTATATACTTTGTTCCTTCTCTCTCGGTCTTACCCTTAAAAAGATAATCCTTATACTCATCACAAAGCTTCTCAAGCTTCTTCTCATCCTGTGGCTTATATGAAAGCCATGCGTTCTTACGCTCCATTTAAATGTATCCTCTCTTATATAGTATTTGTGGTAGTTTTCACGGTTATATTATACTAATTCAGATACAACCTCAGAAAGAATCGCAAATGCCTTGTCGATATCTTCCTTTGATACGATAAGCGGTGGGATCATACGTATTGTGTTTGGCTTGATGGCTGTAAGGAGAAGTCCCTTATCGCCTGCATTGTGCTTGATATCAAATGCGATATCCTTCTCAAACTCAACACCTACAAGGAGTCCCATTCCTCTTACTTCCTTTATTCCCGGAAGTGTCTTCAGCTTATCCATGAAGTAGTCACCCATTTCAGCTGCATTCTGAGGAAGCTTGCTGTTAATGATCTCTTTGATCTCTGCACATGCTGCAGCAGCACAAACCGGATTTCCTCCGAAGGTTGTTCCGTGTGCGCCTGCACCGAAGGTACTCATAACCTTCTCGCTTGCACATATAGCTGCTATAGGCATACCGCCGCCGAGAGCCTTTGCCATAGAAACGATATCAGGCTTAACTCCGTAGCGCATATAAGCCATAAGATCACCTGTACGTCCCCAGCCGGTCTGAACTTCATCAAAGAGAAGAAGCATTCCCTTCTCATCACAAAGCTTTCTCAGCCCCTGAAGGAATTCAGGAGTTGCAGGATAAACACCGCCTTCACCCTGAACAGGCTCAACCATTATAGCGATAGTATCTTCATCGCATGCATCTTCAAATGACTTGAGATTATTGAACTCAGCATATGCGAATCCCGGAATAAAAGGAGTATATCCTGCCTGGATTGCAGAACCCGGCTGACCTGTAGCAGCCAGAGTAGCAAGTGTTCTTCCGTGGAAAGACATTTCTGCTGTAACAATCTTATATCTGTTAGGACCGTAGTTATCCAGTCCGTACTTTCTTGCAAGCTTGATCATAGCTTCGTTAGCCTCAGCTCCGGAATTCTGATACTGGAACTTCTCCATTCCGATACTCTCACATACAAGCTTTGCAAGCATAGTCTGCGGGATTGTATAGAAATAATTCGAAGCATGAATAAGTGTCTCTGCCTGTGCCTTGATGGCCTCAACTACAGCTTCGTTGCAGTGACCTGTTGCATTAACCGCAATACCACCGATGAAATCAAGGTACTGTCTGCCGTCGGCATCGATAAGATACATTCCGTCACCCTTCTCTGCTACGATATCATATCTCTTCATTAATCCTTCGTTGAGATACTTGTGAGCTGTTTCGATAAGCTCTTCGCGAGACATGTTAAAATCTTCTAATACCATAATTTTTCCTTCTTTCTTACTGATACAATTACCCGTTTTAAAATCGTAGCCCTTATTATATCACTTATTACATCTGCACTCAAGCCATGCTCGGTTTAGGATTACATTACCTCGAATGCAGTATATTCGTGATCAAACTCATATCCGAGTTTTTCCGATAAGTGAACCGAGTTCATATTCTGTGCATCCCAGCTCGGATATAATCCTTCTTTAAGGCATCTGAGAATAAGCGCAGCACATACAATTGATGCAAGATGCTTTCTTCTCTCCGATTCCAGCGTATCTACTTCAATCTCGATACCTTCTTTATAACTTGTATAGGATGATGCACCTGATAAGATATTTCCGTCCTTTAAGATAACCATACCTCTTCCGATCTCGAGATACCTCTCCTTGCTCTCAAAGGATGAAACAAAATCTCTCGTAAAACCATGTTTCGGACACATATCGTAAATCTCCGAATCGATTTCTCTCAGTTCATAACCTTCAGGTAGTCCGTCAACTATCTGCTGTAACTTATCAACATCAAACTTTGTATCCTTCTTTATAGCATATCTGACTACACGCTTTGCGGAAGGGAAACTCTCTTCTATCAGAGTCGCCCACTCTTCGGTCTGAGGAACCATGATAACAAAGCCCTTCGGCTTTTCCTTAACCAGTTCCTTATCCGGCTTTCCCGCATAAAACGCAAAGCATCCCACAAACGCCATAGCTGACTGAGGTGCCTCAGTATCTGTTACATATATCTTTCCCATCACCTTCTGCAGACAGGAATATATAAGTGTTTCCTGCCAGCCTTCAAAAAGGTTCTGAACTTTTGTTGTGTCTTCTAATTCGTAAATCATAATGTTTATACCTTTTCTTTATTAACCATGTAGTTATCTTTCTCTTATTGTTTTTTCAATATCGTCGTAGCTGCATAGTGTAATACTTCAAATTCTTCCGGGGCAATCCTGTCCAGCATATCTCTATGCTCTTTGTCCCATCTTTTCAGTTCTTCCTCGCTTAGAGATGCGCCTATACCTCTGCTGGCTCTTACTCTTCCGTGCCAGCTTTCTTTTGTGAAATGAACTCCCAGATCATACTCTTCATGCTCTTCCATATCAAAATACTGATATGCCACATCCGGAACCCAGATAGGATGTCTTGTTTCTCTCCCGCCTGTCCAGTTCGGACTGTATTTCAGAATGAGCTTTTCGCTTTCACCGGCTATCTTATCTTCAAATGGAAGCCATGCCATATATAGGATCACGAGCTTACCTTCCGGTTTCAAAAGCCGGGCAAGTTTCGGCATAACCTTCTCATGATCAAAATACCAGAAGCACTGGCAGGCTGTGATAACATCAAAACTCTCATCAGGAAAATCCAATTCCTCCGAAGGCACAGCCAGAAAGCTTATATCCATTCCGGCTTCCTCTGCCAGAAGCTTTGCCTGTTCAATCTGCTCCGCCGATATATCCGTACCTGTCCATGTTGCTCCGTATCGGTACATATTACGGGGAACCACCCCTGTACCGGTTCCCAGATCAAGAACATTCTGTCCCTTTATACATAAACCTCTTTCGGCTATCTTTGAATAAAAAACTTCAGGATAGATATCTCTGTACCTGGCATATTCTCTCGACGTTCTGCCCCAGTCAAACTCTTTTCCGTCATCAATTCTCGCATCGGATATCGCCATTCCTATTCCCCCTTCGAATAAAACCTACGCCTTAACCGAGTTCAAAGCTTTCGGTCTTCAGATCACAGTAATATCTTCCTTTTACAGCTGTAAACTTCAGTACACAATAATCCGGATCGGTAACACCCTTTTTATAGAATATAGTATCTCCTTTTTTCCAGATCATGTTCTTTGTTTCCTGATCCGTTAAGACTTCCATTGTTCCTACAAGCATAACGCCTTCGTACTTAATAAGACCCTTATGATAGAAATATATGCTTGCCTTCGGATTCTCAAGATACTGCTTTACACGCATGGATGATGTATTTGTGGAAAAGTAAAATTCCTTAATACCCTGGATTTTTCTCGGTTTCAGCATAGCCTTAACATTCGGAAATCCGTCTTTATCCACCGAACATATAAATGCGGTACTTTGCTTTTTTATAAACTGTTCAACTTTTTCTTTATTCACTTTTTTCCCCTTCACTAAAATACATAATAACTTTTACATTTTAACATAATTCGCCTATGTTGTAAGCCATAATATAATTAAATCAAGCCGAATCATGGTTTAATTCAGAAAATCCTTTATTACGTTCGCGAACTCTTCGGGATGCTGTCCCTGAGGCGAATGACCGCAGCCTTCGAATTCTACGTATTTATAATTATACTTATCCGCATACTCTTTAACCAAACCTGCCGGACAAGCCCAATCACAGGATCCCGAGATGAAAAGTACCGGAACCTGAAATCCGTTCTCGTTGTCATACAGATTAAATCTCAGCAATCTATCATCCAACGGCTTTTGCAGTTCCTCAAATCTCGGATTTCCCATCATCGTGCTCATCTCCAGGAAAAGCCATCTTGCATCATCTATTCCGAAGATCGGACTTGTAAGACCCGGTATAGTTGAACCGTCCGTAGTATCTGTCTGCGGATGATAAGTATCTACATTCTTTCGAAGTGCCTGAAGATTTGCAAGAGACTGATCTGAACAGAACTCATCATATGCCGCATCCATCTCTGTTGTATCGTCACCTCTCTCCTCTGCTATTCTTTTCGCGTCTTCATATGCGTATTTATCCGAATACCAGTCAACCTCATTAACGCACTGTCCGACTCCTATATATGCGGAAACCTTCTCGGGATGCTGTATAACATACTGCGATCCGAGAAAGGATCCGTAGGAATGTCCGAGGATGATAACTCTGTCCTGATCAAAACGTTCACGACAATAGTCTACCAGCGCGTCCAGATCCGCAATCTGCTGTTCAAAAGAAAGAGTGGTATTTTCCTCATCGTCATTATGATAATACGTTCTTCCGCAGCCTCTTTCATCCCAGGCAACTACCGTATATTCGTCTATCAGATTATCCTGCCAGCCAACATCCGAAAATGTCACCGGCGCCCCCGGTCCTCCGTGAAGCGATATGATCACGGGATTATTATTATCTGTTCCGTAAAGCACCACATATTCTTCCTGATCGTTCAGCTGTATATAAGTCTGCTCATTTACTCCGTTTCTGCAGATAATCGCTCTCTTTATCTGATTTATATTCCGGCCTGCTATGCAAAGTAATATTACGCCGAATACAAATGTAAGCACAGCCGCTCCTATCCACTTGAATATTCTTATCACGATATGCCTTTTCTTACGGGGACCGAAAACTTCACGTGCATGGCCGGCATGAATCCCTATATGTCCTATACCCAGAATTACCGCGCCGATTATCATGAGTATATTTCCGCCGTATATTCCCAGCAGGAAAAATGCGATCACAGGATAAGTCGCAAGACACAGCGGCATTCCCAGAAAGCTTCTGTAAAAGTCTTTCATGGTTTTGGATGATCTGAAATATCTCGCCCACGCGATATCATATAAAACCATACAGAGTAATGATAACCCAAGAACTGCCAGCCAAAAATTGAAGCCCTTAAAGTTAAAATCTCTGAACATCAGAACAGTCGGTGTTACGATAAACTGCCCCGTCCTTTCGAAGGCCAGAAGGATCCTGCTTTCCTTTGAAGCATACCCGTCATATCCTTCGGGCTTATTCTTTGTCCAAATGAAGTTCGGAATGAACAGCATAGCAAGCCATATCAGACCGATATAAGAAAAACCAAACTGCATAATATAAAACCTCCGTCTGAATTTATAATATCAGACGAAGGTTTAAGTGTCTTTATGCTTACATTAAGTTTAAATTAAATGCATTAATTACATTTATGCTGCCAGCTTGACCAAAAGCTTTTCGGCTTCTTCAGGCGGCATAGGCTTGCCCCATACATATCCCTGTATATAATCGCATCCGTTATTCTTAAGTACTTCAATCTGTGCCGGATCCTCAACACCTTCGGAGATAACTTCAAGATTCAGGATATGTCCGATGGAAATGATAGTCGCCACATACTGTCTTGAAGATTCGTTGGTATTCATAAGATCGATAAATGACTTGTCGATCTTAAGCATATCGGCAGGGAAATTATTCAGGTAACTGAGAGACGAATATCCCGTTCCGAAATCATCTATGGCAACCTTCATGCCCATTTCCTTAATCTCGTTTATGCACTGAAGAGCCTTTTCTACGGAATCGATCATTATTGATTCCGTGATCTCTATCTCTATATGATCTGCAGGAACATCATGCTCCTGAAGGATAGTCCTTATCTCATCCAGGAAGTTGTTCTTCAGCAGGTGTCTTACTGAAACATTGGCACTGATAGTGAAATCCGAACCTTTCTCTTTCATCATCCTCTCGAGGAATTTGATAGACTTTTTGAATACGCTTATATCCACCTTATCTATGAGACCTGTCTTTTCGGCCACCGGAATAAAGTCCACAGGACTTATATATGATCCGTCTTCATCCTTAAGTCTTGCCAGAGCCTCAAAACCTCTCAGGTGATGATTCATATCAAACTGCGGCTGAAGATGAAAACTTATCTTATCTTCATCCAGTGCATTTCTAAGCTTTCTCTCAACCTCCATGGATTTCTCACTATTGATGAATTCAGGCTTAAATCGAATGATGCTCTGTGCATTTCCGTGCTTTTTAGCTTCCTTCATCGCTACATCCGCGCAGTTTCCGGGGAAAACACCCTTTTTAACATCATCAGGATAGATCGCATAACCGAAACTTGCAGTCATAAAATAATCGCAGTCATCTACCGTCATCTTCTTCTCAAGTTCGTTCTTATATTCACGAATACTGTTTTCGACATCTTCATAAGAATGATAATCCCTTATGATCACGGAAAACTCATCACCCGTAAGTCTCGCAAGCACATCATTGGTTCCTGTATCTCCGGAATAAGAAAGCTGTTTCCAGCGCTCCGCTATCTCTATCAGCAGCTTATCTCCGAAATCACGTCCCATAGTTTCGTTTATATTTTTGAAGTTTTTAAGATTAATTGATACTACCGCAAATTTTTCCGAACGTCTCATAAGGCTTTCGATATAGCTGTGAATAGCGAATCGGTTCGGAAGCTGAGTAAGCGTATCGGTTATAGCCTGATTACGGATCTTTTTCTGATACTTGTCGCCCTTCTGATAATTGATATATATAACGGTAATGGCAATGATAGTCATGGTGTTCGAAAAAACTCCCGGTACGCCTCCTACACTATTCCTTTTAAAGAACCCTATAAGAAGTACAGGATACTGCGCTATAAGAAGTATCATGGAAGTTATATATCCCGTCTTTCTGAAAAGAATAACCAGAAATATAAGACATATATTGCCGACGGATGAATATACCCCCATGAAGGACGCTTTAGGTACCGCCCTTCCGAATATCATAATAACGCCATCGGCTCTGACATTGATCTGCAATAATATTGTAGTAAGCGCATAGATAAGAAGAATAAGAATAAAAGCAGTTTTCGGAACCTGCTTTCCTATGAGAATCTCTCTCATGCTTTTATCGACTTTTTTTCTCTCATTATTATCCATAAACGACCTCTCACCCAAAGGTTAACCACAGTTAAATTTATTATAGCACATCATGTTAATAATTTCTTAAGAATTTGACTGTTCACAGAGTCTTCACAAAATAAAAACCGGCAGTACAAACTGCCGGCATCTAAAATTCAATGATTATTTCGGTTCCGTTATTCTCGCTGCTTTCTATGGAAAGCTTTGCACCGTGAAGTTCCACTATATGTTTTACGATTGCAAGACCAAGGCCCGTTCCGCCCGTCTTCTTGGAGCGGCTCTTATCTACTCTGAAGAATCTCTCGAATATTCTCTCCTGGTTCTCCTTCGATATACCTATACCGTTATCCTTAACACTGAGGACGCCTCCCTCGGCTTTGATCCATACCGTTCCGCCATCTCTGTTATATCTTATGGCGTTATCCGTCAGGTTATATACCAGTTCTTCCATCATGGTCTTGTTGGCCTTTACAAGGCACTTGGCGCCGTCCACCAGCACAGTGACCTTCTGCTTTTCGGCAACCGGTTCAAGCATAGCCTGACAGCTGAGAGCTATATCGTAGATATCAACCTCTTCCATGGTTGTATTCTTCTCATCGGATATATCCAGTTCCGAAAGTCTCAGGATATCATTTATAAGCGTAAGCAGACGCTCGGAATTTCTGTGGATCTCACCCGCGAACTTACGTGTATCCGCTTCCTTTGTCATACCGCTCTCTATCAGCTCCGAATATCCGGAGATTGCCGTAAGCGGAGTCTTCAGCTCATGGGATACATTTGCCGTGAATTCCTGTCTCACATAGGCATTCTTGATTATATCCGCGTGCTGCTGCTTGATATGTTCCATGACAGGACTGAGTTCCTTATAGAATCTGGTATTCTCGGAAGGATGTCCCTCATTCTCCATCATTTCCTGCGCCATGCTTTCGATAGGCTGCACGATACTCTTTGTAAGCAGTCTGCTTATGACGAAGCATATGATGAGAAGCACCATGGTAACCACGATAACAAAAGGAAATGCATGGCCGAATATACTGTAGATACTGCTGGCCTCCTTCGCGGTCCTGACAACGGTTCCGTCACTAAGCATTACGGCATAGTAAAAGTTGAAATGCTTAAGGCTCTCGGACCTTCTGACACTTCGACCCTCGCCCTTCTCATAAGCTTCCACAATCTCTGCTCTGCTCTGCTGATTTCCCATATCGGAGATATCGGCCATGTTGTCATAAAGAACTTCACCTTCCGGATCTATGACCGTCATACGGATATCCGACTTAAGAAGTTCCTCCGTATAGTCTTTTATTTCGTCCACGCTCATCCCGGCAAGGAGTCTGGTGTATGCTTCCAGATCATCCATGACTTCTTCGGTAAAAACCTTATAGTAACAGAGCGTACACAGGATTGTCGTAAAAATGATGGCTATAGCAGCTATAACCATCATTCTCATATTTATCGCTTTATGCATTTATAAACCTCAGGAAAATGTATAAACTTTTAACCTTCTCATACAAGCTTTCCTATCTTGCTACATAGCCCACATTACGAACTGTCTGGATATGAACCCCTTCATCTCCCAGTTTTTGTCTCAATGTCTTTATATGCATATCAAGAGTCCTGGATTCACCTTCGAAATCGGTGCCCCATATCTTATCCATCAGGACCTCTCGCGTAAGGACTATACCTGCGTTCTTCATGAGGATGTACAGGAGTTCGAACTCTTTATAAGTAAGCTCCAGTCTCTCCTCGCCGGCAAAGCAGCTTCTCTCAACAGGACTCAGCACTATACTTCCCAGAACATATCTTTCTTCCTTACGGTCTACGCCGCATCTTCTGAGAAGAGCCTTTACTCTGGATATAAGCTCCATTACTCCAAAAGGCTTGGTTATATAGTCGTCCGCACCCTGATCGAGTCCTCGAACGGTATCTATCTCCGTTGACTTCGCCGTTACCATTATTACAGGAATTTCGGCTGTACGGTTATTCTTTTTTATCCTTTTCAGGACTTCCAGGCCGTCTATATCGGGAAGCATGATGTCCAGAAGGACCATATCCGGCTTCTCTTCTTCAAGGCGTTCAAAGAAATCCTCTGCCCTTTCGAATCCTTCAACATGGTATCCGTTACCTGAAAGAGCATAGGTTTCTATTTCACGGATATTAACATCATCTTCTACAATATAAATGCTTGCCATTATTTTACTTTTTTATTCCCCTTATCCTTCTTACCCGACTTATCGGACTTTTCGGATTTATCCTTCTTCTTATCGGATTTCTTATCCGACTTATCTTCTTTCTTTTCTTCCTTCTTCTTGGACTTCTTTTCTTCTTCGACATTCTTTGAAGTCTTTGTCTCTGCCTTTACTTCCTCAACACGTTCAACTCCCTGCTGAACCAGCATATCCGTTGAAGTCTTGATATTTCCGGTCATAGGCTCAACATACTTTTCAAAGAAGAATCTTTCGAGAGCGATATACTCTTCGCTGCTCTTATCAACCAGCTGTCCGTGCTGTGCATCTACTTCCGTATCTCTGGTAAGCTTCTTTATGAGATGCTTTGAAATAACCTTTGCATGAAGTGCGATCCTCTGGAAGCTGCTTGTAAGGTCGTAAAGTGCAACACCGCCCTTTACTCCGCAGTCTCCGGACTGAAGACGCTCTACGTGATGTGACTCGATAAGTTCCTTCAGCTCATCTATGGCTCTCGCAAGAGGCTGAACCATATAGGCTTTACTCATATTTTCGGATTCAACCGCCGTAAATGTAAGGTCGATTATATTTCCTACCGCTTCAGCGATTCCTCTGATCTCTTTTAATCCCTTTTCCGAGAATACTACCTTATCGTTAGCGCATTCTTCGGCTGTAAAAGCGATATTTATACAATAATCACCGATTCTCTCATAATCACCTACCGTATTAAGCATGGCAAATATGGTATTTCGGTTATCTATGGTAAGTCTGTCTCTGTCGATCTTAACTATGTAAGTCAGAAGGGACGTCTCGCATTTATCTATAAAATCTTCGTTCTTCTTCAGAGTTTCAAATGCATCTTTGTCGTACTTCATGATAAGACTCGTTGCGATCTTATAGTTCTCCTGAATCTTCTCGCTCATCTTGCTAACTACATTCTTGCACTGTGTAAGAGCGATTCCCGGAGTCTTTAAGAGCATGTCATCAAGACGGCTGAGCTCTGCATCTGCCGTATCTTCCTTTTCCTCATCCTTATCCTTGATGATCTTCTCTGTAAGAGCTGCCATCTTTCCCGGGAACGGAAGCAGAATAAGGCTTATGATAAGGTTAAAGCCCAGATGTATATTTGCGATATCTCCTCGATTAACTACATTCTCGAAGAAAGGTATTCCCACCGTGTAGTAGATCGAATAGATCACTATAGTAAAGAAAAGTGCTCCGACTATGTTGAAAAGCAGGTAGCTGAGAGCAACTCTCTTTGCCTTCTTGTTGGCGCCCACGCTGCCTAAAACGATAGTCATACATTTTCCTATATTCTGTCCTATGATGATCGGGATTGCGATTCCGTATGTGATGGTTCCGGTTGCGGAAAGCGCCTGAAGTATACCTACGGATGCACTGGAGCTCTGAATTACAGCCGTAAGCACAAGTCCTGTAAGTATTCCGATAAAAGGATTGTTAAACGATGTGAAGAAATTCTTGAAGGTTTCCGACTGCTGGAGCGGCTTAAATACCTCTTCCATTGTCGTCATACCATAGAAAAGTGTTCCGAGACCGATAAATATTCCGGCCAGATCTCTCATCTTCTGCTTCTTTGCGAAAAGATGGGTAAAGGAACCCACTACAAGAAGCATAGGTGCGAAGGATGCAGGCTTGAGAAGCTGTAAGATAAGGCTTCCCGAACCGAGATCACCGAGTCTCAGTATCTGTGCGGTAAATGTACTACCTATATTTGAACCGTATACTACGGGAATGGTCTGAGCCAGCGTCATGATTCCCGCATTAACAAAACCGATAAGCATAATGGTTGTGGCCGCCGAACTCTGGATGATTCCGGTAACTATAAGACCGAGGCCCCAGCCCTTTATCTCGCCTACGCCTCTCTTCTTGCTTGTTGTAAGATTCTGAAGTATTGTTTCGAGTCCGCCTCCCGCCAGCTTTTTAAGTGACGAGCCCATAAGACTCATTCCGAAAAGGAAGAGTCCGACTCCTCCGAAAAGTTCAATTATGCTTATCATGTCTCACCTTTTCAATAATATTGGATTAACCCTCAGAGTTGCAGGGCAAATCCAATATTATATGTCCTGTTTAAATTATAAGTTATCCGAATGTAAAGTTTATGTAAAATGTCAGTGCTTATACTGAGCGTTGTAGAGTTCGGCATAGAAGCCGTTCTTCTCCAGCAGCTCCGTATGTGTTCCCTGCTCTATGATATTACCGTCTTTCATAACAAGGATAAGATCCGCACTCTGTATGGTCGACAGTCTGTGTGCAACTATAAAGCTGGTACGTCCCGTCATCATCTTGGCAAAGGTCTTCTGTATCCTTATCTCGGTTCTTGTATCGATGGATGAAGTTGCCTCATCCAGTATAAGCATCGGCGGAAGACTCAGCATAACTCTCGTGATACAGAGAAGCTGCTTCTGTCCCTGAGACAGCATGCCTCCGTCCTCGGTAAGCTCTGTGTCATAGCCCTTAGGAAGTCGTCTGATAAAGCTGTGGGCATGAGTGAGCTTAGCTGCATTTATTATCTCTTCATCCGTGGCATCCGGCTTTCCGTAAGCGATGTTCTCTCTTACCGTTCCTGTCCTGAGCCATGTATCCTGAAGAACCATTCCGTAATTCTCTCTAAGACTCTGTCTTGTAACCTTTCTGATGTCATTTCCGTCTACGGAGATAGTTCCCTTATTTACATCATAAAATCTCATAAGCAGATTGATGACCGTACTCTTACCGCAGCCCGTAGGACCTACGATGGCCACTCTCTTGCCCGGCTCAACCTTGAGATTAAAATCGGTGATAAGCTTCTTGTCCGGTACATAAGAGAAGAATACGGAATCCACCTTTACTTCACCCTGTACGTCAGCGAGCGCTGCATTTCCTTCATCAGAAGGCTCAGGCTCTTCATCGATCATCTGGAATACTCTTTCTGCGCAGGCAACCGCGTTCTGAAGCTCGGTCATAACGCCCGAAATCTCGTTGAACGGCTTAGCATACTGGGTTGCGTAGCTGAGGAATACCGTAAGCTGACCTACGGAAAGTGCTCCTCTTATAACCGCAAAGGCACCGACGATCCCGACGCCCGCATATACTATATTATTTACAAATCTTGTACCCGGATTTGTCAGGGATGAGAAAAATGTAGCCTTAAGGGAAGCTTTGGAAAACTCCTCATTTAACTCATCGAATCTCTGTCCGGCTTCCTCTTCGTAGGAAAATGCCTGAACAACCTTCTGATTGCCGATCATTTCATCTACGAGACCTGTCATCTCGCCTCTTGCTTCCGACTGCTTCTTAAACATGTTGAAGGTCTTCTTTGCAAGCTGTGACGCGAAGATAAGCGACATAGGTGTCAGCAGGACTACCACAAGGCTTATACGGACATTTACCGAGAACATGAAGATAAGTGTTCCTATTATGGTTATAACGCCTGTAAAGAGCTGTGTAAAGCCCATAAGAAGGCCGTCCGCAAAGGTATCTATATCGGATACGATCCTCGATACCACATCACCGTAGCTCTTGCTGTCTATATAGGAAAGCGGAAGGCTCTCCATATGATTATAAGCATCTGTTCTGATATCCCTTACTATGTTGTAAGTGATCTTGTTATTCAGAAGGGTCATGATCCACTGGGAAGCCGCAGCCAGTCCGATGACCGCAAACATCTGCTTCAGGACATACCAAACGGCCGCCATATCGCATTTTCCCGGACCTACTATGTAGTCAATAGCCTTTCCTGCCAGAATCGGTAAATAGAGCTGTGAGACAACGGTTACGGCAGCACACATCAGCGACAGTACCACGAAGGCCATATATTTCTTTATACATTTCAGGATTCTCTTATATATAGGTTTCATGATGCCACCTCCTCTGAGTCAATGCCCATCTGGGAGTGACATATTTCCTTATATATATCACAGCTTTCGAGAAGCTCTTCATGAGTTCCGATGCCGGCTATTCGTCCGTCATCCAGAACTATTATCTTATCGGCATGCATGATGGATGATGCTCTCTGGGATACGATGAATACAGTCATACCTTCGGTGGTATTTCTGATCGCGGTTCTGAGAGCCGCATCGGTAGCATAGTCCAGCGCCGATGAACTGTCATCAAGGATAAGTATATCCGGTTTTCTTACCAGAGCACGGGCAATCGTAACCCTCTGCTTCTGTCCGCCGGACAGGTTCTTTGCGCCCTGATTAAGAGCGAAGTTTATACCGCCTTCCTTCTCTTCTATAAAGGAAAGCGCCTGGGCTGTTTCCAGAGCTTCCCTTATATCACTGTCGGAAGCATCTTTCTTGCCCCATCTTATGTTATCGGCTACAGTACCCTTGAAAAGCACAGCCTTCTGTGGAACAACGCCGATCTTCTGTCTAAGTTCGTTCTTGCCGTAATCTCTTACGTCTTTGCCATCCACCAGAACGGCACCGCCGGTGGCATCATAGAATCTCGGGATAAGATTGATAAGAGAACTCTTTCCCGAACCGGTACCGCCGATTATACCGATGGTATCGCCTGCATTTGCGGTAAATGATATATCATCCAGGGAGTTATCTCCGCTTCCGTTATAGTTAAGGGAAACGTCTTTAAACTCGACTCTCGGAGCACCTGCCTGAGTTTTACCTTCAACAAGCTCCTTAAATTCAAGGGATGACTTCACATTAAGTATATCCGTAACTCTGTTGGCGCAGGCTACGGCCTTGGTCATGGTAATGATGAGATTTGCAAGCTTTACAAGCTCCACAAGAATCTGTGACATAAGATTTACAAGAGCTATAACTTCACCCTGTGTAAGCTCTCCCGTCTCGACTCTGAGTCCGCCCTTATATATAATAGCTGCAATACCCAGATTCACGATCACAAGTGTTACGGGATTCATAAGTGCAGACAGTCTTCCTACCGTCAGCTGCTCGCCTCTGAGACTGTCGGCAGCCTCACCGAACTCCTGCTTTTCTTTCTCCTGTCTGTTAAATGCACGGACAACTCTCACACCTACAAGGCTTTCTCTTGTAAGAAGAGTAACCCTGTCCAGCTTTGTCTGAACCTTCTTATAAAGAGGCAGTGAACCGTAAGTTACGATGCTTACAACCACTATGAGAAGCGGCAGTACCATACAGAATATCAGTGCCGTCTTTACATCCACTACAAATGCCATGATAAGCGCACCGAATACTACAAACGGGGATCTGAGGAACAGACGCAGCATCATGTTAACGCCGGTCTGAACCTGATTAACATCACTGGTCATTCTTGTTATAAGCGTTGAAGCTCCCGCTTCATCTATCTCTCTGTAAGACAGGCTTTCTATATGTCTGAAAAGCGCACTTCTCAGATCCTTTCCTACTCCGATAGCCGCAACCGCCGAAAAGTACTGAGCCGTAATGGAAAATGTAAGGCCCACCACCGCCAGGAGTACAAGAAGTCCTCCCATTTTAAATGTATAGGCCATATCACCGGTTCTTATACCTTTATCGATCATACTTGCAACTACGATAGGAACAAAAAGCTCAAATGTTGCCTCCAGCATCTTAAACAGCGGAGCCAGCACAGCCTGAATCCTGTTGTTCTTGATAAATCGAATAATTCTAAACATTTTGAAACCCTTTATAAAATAAAAAAACACTAAGCTGAGCATTACTGCCTAATCAGCCGAATGTTATTTTACTACACCGCATCGAATCAAGCAATAACGGAAAACTTCTTCTTGTTATAAAAAAACTTAAGTGTTAGAATAAGCAGGTTATTACTGACAAAAGGAATAAGAAATGAATAAGCAAGAACAACATACCCAGTTCACGCATTCTCTGATACTGCTTATAACGGCCATCGTATGGGGTACTTCCTTCGTGGCCCAGTCGGCGGGAATGCAGGTGGTGGGTCCCATCATTTATAACTGCATAAGGATGTTTCTGGGAGGACTGGTACTTATACCGATCATTCTAATACGAAACAAGATTGCCGTTAAATCCGGTAAGCCTGTAACCACTACAAAGAATTCCATCAAAAACGGAATCATAACCGGTATCATTCTCTGCTGCGCAAGCAATCTCCAGAACGTAGCTATGCTGGATGCTTCCGCCGGAAAAGCCGGTTTCATGACAGCGCTTTATATAGTGCTGGTTCCCGTAGTAGGTATCTTCGTAGGAAAGAAAACATCTTTCCTCACCTGGATCAGCGTTCTTCTCGCTCTGATAGGTCTCTACTTCCTGTGTATAGGAAGAGGCGGTGCTTTCATCTTCGCTCCGTCGGATATCCTGCTTATAGGATGCGCACTGTTCTTCTCTTTCCATATCCTTTATGTGGATAAGGTAAGTAAAGACTGCGACGGCACAACCCTTGCAGCTACGCAGTTTATAACCACGGGAATCATAAGCATTCCTCTGGTATTCCTGATCGATATCTTATTGCTGCATATTAATCCGTCTCTCACAACTCTGGAAATGGCATGGCTTCCGATAGCATATTCCGGAATCATGAGCTGCGGAGTTGCTTATACACTTCAGATAATAGGTCAGAAGGGAGTTAATCCTACTCTTGCTTCTCTTATAATGAGTCTTGAATCCGTAGTATCCGCCATATCAGGACTGATAATACTGAATCAGAGACTTTCAACAGACGAGACCATCGGATGCATAGTAATGTTTACGGCTGTAATTCTTGCTCAGCTTCCGACACCTCACAGACAAAAACAACCTGCCTGATCACTCAGGCAGGTTGTTTTTAATTCATATCATTATCATCTTCATCCGAATCTCTATTATCACGTCTCGGTGAATCCGATTTTTTCTTAAGGAATATAAGAACACATATAGCTGCGGCAGCAATAAGAAGTGCTATGACAAGCAGAACTACCGGAGATCTGTCTCCCGTTGCCGCATTTGATATTATATTTCCGATCATATTACTCTCCTGTAAATTAGTATGAGTACTTATTAAGTGCATATACTGCAAGTGCAAATGCAAGACCGATAAGCACGTCAGAATCAGACATGAACTCCATGATATATGTCGGAGTAAGATTCAGTGCCTGTCCCGGAATGAGGTACTGCTCATTACGTACCTTCATGATATCCAGAGAACCGCTCTTAACAACATACTGCCACATAAAAGCGTCACCGACAATCTCCCAGTCCTCATCAAAATCGATATTGTAATTCTGAGCAAGTGTAAAGAAATCTCTTTCGATAGTTCCGAACTTATCACGTGCGCAGAACTCGAATCTTACGATATCTCCGTCGTACTTCTCCTGTACATATGCAACTTCGGTAATAGTATCAGCCATGTATATTTTTATTCTGTGGCCTGTTGCGATAAAGTCGTCCTTTGTGTAATAAACTTCCTTACCACGTTCGTTAAATACCTTAACGGTATCCTTTTCTTCAAGCTCATTTGCTTTAATATAAAGCTGTGCCATACTAAACCCTTCCTATCCTTTTTTCTAAAAAGAGCTTACCACCTAAGTGATAAGCTCTATTTCGTTTTTTGAAATTTAAACCGATATTACTCAGCGTCCTCTACAGGTGCAGCTTCCTCAGCTTCTGAATCTGTGTAAACTGTATCATCAGCTTCTTCAGCTGGAGCCTGATCCTTAAGAAGTGCCTTGATTGAAAGGCTGATCTTCTTCTCAGCTACGTTAAGGTCAACAACCTTAGCTGTAACTTCCTGACCTCTTGTAAGCAC
>CACZHN010000028.1 GCA_902780985.1 uncultured Lachnospiraceae bacterium
TTTCTTTTACTTCATTGTTCATAACTTGAACCCCCTTCGTAAGTCATTGATAGGTGTAGTATATCACATAGATTATTTAATCTCAAGAGTTCTTTCACCTATAGAATCCTTAAGAATTCCTGTAATTATTGTCTCCGCCTGAGTCCTTGCTCTGGTCTTAAGCTCCTCAATATCGGCATTTGCCTCTACATCGGCTTCGGCTGCGGCTATAGCCTCTACAGCATCCTGTTTGTCGGACCAGTTAAATATGGCAAATTTCTCATCATAGAACTCGATAGAATTCGGATCTACGTCCACTGAGATCACTTTTACCTCAGGAAGAGTAACTATAACCTTCTCTTCGGTTACTTCTATCTCCACTTCGGACATATCTATACCGGCTTTGACTTCGGCATTATATATCATGGAAAATTCTTTCTGAGTTAAGAAAGGAATGTTTCCGTCCGAGTATTTTACAAGTCCCGTATAGGAAAGTTCCGATGTTATAAGATCGCTGGCATCCGTCAGTTTTCCCGTTATATACGATACCGTAATATCCGGTTCCTCCGGAGTATGGATCTTAGCCGAAATCTTATAGCTTACGACTCCGACAAGTATGAGCAATAAAGCAAATATCGCTCCTCTTATATAATCTCTGGTCCTCGAAGGTCTTCCCGACCTTTCTTCATATCTTCTCTCTTCTTCAGTCTCTTTTGCCATTGTTTCCCCTCTGCTGCTGAATCAGTACTTTATACCTTTTTAAGCTTTGCAAGTGATGCAAAAAGCTTCTTCTCACCTATTTTATCAAAATTTACCGTAACTTCATAGTCACTTCCGGTTTTTACCTTTTCGATAACGGTTCCAACACCGAACTTTATATGCTTTACCTTATCTCCGACTTCGTAATCAAAACCGCCCGAAGATGCAGGCATTCCCTTGGATATACCGGCAAGAGCTCCTATTCCCGTGTTAAATGTACCGGCACCGGTTTTCTTTGCGGGCGAAGCCGAACTTCCGAACATACTGATTGCCGAAGATGAAGTTCTCGGGCTTACCGTGCTCTGGGATACATTTCTCACACGATTGCCGTATCCGCTGCGCTTTATAAGTTCGTTCGGTATCTCTGTAACGAATCTGGACTCCGAGCTGTACATTCTTGTACCGTTTATCATACGGCATCTGGAACTGCTGAGATAAAGTCTCTTCATAGCTCTGGTAATACCTACATAGCAGAGACGTCTCTCTTCTTCCACCGCATCCGGATCGTCGGAATCTATGGAAAGTCCGCTTGGGAAAAGTCTCTCCTCCATACCTACGATGAATACATACGGAAATTCAAGTCCCTTTGCGCTGTGAAGAGTCATAAGTGTAACTCTTCCGTCCAGCCCGTCGGAATCCTCTGCATCAGCTACAAGCGCTATCTCTTCCAGAAGTCCTTCAAGTGTAGGTTCCTCGTCACGCTCGCAGTAATCTGCAATCTTATTCTTTAATTCCTTAAGGTTTTCAAGTCTTCCCTTTGCTTCTTCCGTTCCTTCGGCGATAAGTTCGTTCTTATAGCCCGTACGGTCAAGGATATCATCATAAAGCGCTGTAAGGTCTCCCTCACGAGCCTTCTCACGGAAGCTCTCCATAAGATTTACAAAGTCAGTAATCTTTCCCGCAGATCTTCCCAGTCCCTGAACCAGATATTCATCAAGGCAGAAGTCGTACATATCCACGCCGACTTCTTCAGCCAGCGATGCCAGTTTATTTACTGTTGTATCACCTATTCCTCGGCGAGGCACATTTATGATTCTGCGGAGAGCCACACTGTCATCAGGGTTGGCTATACATTTCAGATATCCTACCACATCCATGATTTCCTTGCGGCTGTAGAATCCGGTAGCTCCGTAAAGCTTATAAGGAACGTTGGAGAATATAAGCTTCTCCTCCAGGACTCTGGACTGATTGTTCGTTCTGTAAAGAATGGCTATATCATCCAGAGAAGCGCCTGCATTTCTCTCTTCCAGAATATTATTGATAACGCCCATAGCCTCTTCGTATTCGGACTCGTAAACCGTATAAATGATCCTCTCGCCCTCATCGTTATCGGTCCACAGCGTTTTTCTCTTACGGCCTTCGTTATTGGCTATAACGGAATTGGCCGCATTCAGTATAGTCTTGGTGGATCTGTAATTCTGCTCCAGTCTGATGGTTCTGGCATCCTTATACTCATCCTCGAAATTTAGAATGTTATAAATGTTTGCGCCACGGAACTTATAGATGGACTGATCGTCATCACCAACAACACATAGGTTTCTGTATCCGTCCGCAAGCATCTTAACCAGCAGGAACTGACTGTGGTTTGTATCCTGATACTCATCCACCATTATGTATTTAAATCTCTGTTGATATACCTTCAGTACATCCGGCTGTTCTATAAAAAGCTGAATGGTCTTGTAGATAAGATCATCAAAGTCAAGTGCGTTGTTCTGTGCCAGTCTTCTCTCATATTCACGATATGCTCTGGCTTTATTTACTTCTCTGAGGTTGTTTCCGGCCTGTCTTTCCACATCGTCCGGACTGTAAAACTCTTCCTTTGCCTTTGAGATTGCGGCAAGCATCATCTTTTCCGGATATAGCTTATTATCCAGTTCGAGATACTTCAGCACATCCTTCATCAGGCTCTTCTGATCGTTTGTATCATAAATTGAAAAATTGGTCTTTCCGCCTATGCGATCATAGAAACGTCTGAGAATCCTCACGCACATGGAGTGAAATGTACTCACCCATATATTCTCAGCGCCGTCTTCTACCAGAGAATCAACTCTTTCTCGCATTTCCTTTGCGGCTTTATTCGTAAATGTTATTGCAAGTATGTTGTAAGGAGGCACTCCTTTCTCTTCGATGAGATATGCGATCCTATGTGTTATTACTCTTGTCTTACCGCTTCCCGCGCCGGCCAGAAGCAGAACGGGGCCTTCTGTTGCCTCAACAGCCTCACGCTGCGGTGCGTTCATATTATCCAAATTCATATTTACTGTACTTTTCCTGTGTTTTTTAGTATAACAAGAGGCCTGTCCGCAATTTACGGATAGGCCTCGTTATTATCATGTTTATCTAATTCCGTATTAACAGAATCGATTACTCAGCTGATGTAACGCCGAGCTTAGCCTTAAGAGCTGCAAGCTCATTAGCAACACCTGCATCAGGAGCTGCATCATACTTAGCTGTAAGGCTGTCAACTTCGTTAGCTGCTACAGAGTAGTTAAGCTGTGACTCAGCCTCAGCTCTGTCGAGCATAGCGTCTGCCTTGTCTTCCATTCTCTGGAATGCAGCGATGCTTGATGCTGAATCAGTAACAGAAGATGTAATCTTGTTGATATCCTGCTGTGCCTTAGCAACACGGATCTTAGCCTTGATAGCATCTCTTCTTGACTCGAGCTCCGATATATCTGTAATAAGTTTATCATGCATCTGACGCATCTTCATGGAGTTAGCAGCTGCAGCTTCGTATGTTCTCTGGAAGCTCTCCTGCTTAGCCTGAAGCTTAGCCTTCTCCTGAAGGAACTTAGCTGCATCAGCATCATTTCCCGCAAGAACTGCCTTCTCTGCATAACTCTGCATCTTATTAACTTCAGCTGTCACCTCATCGAGCTGACGCTTAGCCTTATTTTCATCTGCCATTACAGAAGCAGTCTCTTCACGAACCTTAGCGAGATCCTTATTCAGGTTTCTCATTGTCTGGTCGATCATCTTCTCAGGATCTTCAGCCTTGTCGAGAAGTGCATTGATGTTAGCTGACATGATATCCTTAAATCTTGATATGATTCCCATTTCCAAAATCCTCCTTAAGTTTTATCCTTCACTGACACGTGAAATCACTAAAATATTATATAATATCGCGCACAATTATACAAATTAAATTTTGTCATCTAAACGGATGATTCTCAGACATTTAAAGAATTACCGGGCCCGTTTCGATCTTGTTTTCAGAGATCGTATATGCCTTCAGAAATCTTTCTTCCGCCTCTGACAATTCATACTTTTTATCCGTATAAAGAGTTGCTATAACTTCTCCGGCATCAACTTTATCACCGAGTTTTTTATACAGTCTGATACCTGCCGAACTGTCGATCGAATCGCTCTTTGTCAGACGTCCGGCTCCCAGAACACAGGATACATTTCCCACTTCTTCCGCATTACAGCCTGCCAGATATCCGGCCTCACAGACCTTTACATCTTTAGCGAATTTCGGCTGCTTAAGCTTCATCGGATCATCCACAAAGCTGTCATCACCGCCCTGGGAACGTACAAACTCACGGAACTTATCAAGAGCTTTGCCGCTTTTAACCGCATCCAGTATCATTTCTTCAGCTTTATCCCTGAGCTCCTTATCTCTGTAATCTCCGCGTCCCATAACATCCGACATGATAAGCATGCATTTCGAAAGTTCCAGGCAAAGCTTTGTAAGTCTTTCTTCACCTTCACCCCTCAGGACTTCCACAGCTTCCAGTACTTCAAGGCTGTTTCCAACGCAATGTCCCAGAGGTTCGTTCATATCGGTGATAAATGCACATATATGTCTTCCGCATCTTTCTCCTATCTCGGTCATGGCATCGGCCAGAGCTTTTGCACTGTCATAATCTCTCATGAATGCACCGCTTCCGCACTTCACATCCAAAATAATGGAATCCGCTCCCGAAGCCAGCTTCTTACTCATGATGCTTGAAGCTATAAGCGGGATGCTGTCCACTGTAGCCGTAACATCCCGAAGAGCATACATTTTTTTATCCGCAGGTACCAGATTACCGGTCTGAGCAGCATCTACCATACCTACTTCCATGACTCTTCTTATAAAATCTTCATCCGACATTTCCGAAGAAAATCCCGGTATACTGTCCAATTTATCTATGGTTCCGCCGGTTGCTCCGAGACCTCTTCCGCTCATCTTCGCAACCTTTACACCGAGAGAAGCAAGGATAGGCCCTATAATAAGAGTAGTCTTATCGCCTATACCACCTGTGGAATGCTTATCCAGCTTTGTTCCCGGAATCTTTGAAAGGTCAATCTGATCGCCGCTGTATGCCATGGCAAGCGTAAGATCAGCGGTTTCCTCTTTATTCATTCCGTTAAACCATATGGCCATCATAAGAGCCGATGCCTGATAATCGGGAATTTCTCCCGAAACATAACCTGATACAAAGAAATAAATCTCTTCCTTCGTAAGAGCACCCCCGCGCTTCTTCTTATCGATCACGTCGTACATTCTCATATATATTACCCTCATAGATCAGATACGGCCGCCACCAAAAAGAGCGACTGAGATGACACAATATAATGGTCACTCAGTCACCCTTTTTACTGTCGGCCTTATAAATCAATTGTGTCTATATATTTATTATACCAGCCGGGATTCGATAAGAGGTGCTTGAGTGACCATTATATTGTGTCATCTCAAGTGCCTCTTATCGGATTTCGGCGTTAATTATTTATCAAACGCTTCATTAAGCTCTTCGGTTCCTTCCAATACGAAGCGTCCGTCACGTATGATATCTATCTCCGTTCCGTCTTCGTTATGTGCCGTTATGCTTTCAAGTTCGTTATACGGTATTGTTATATCCGTATGGCAGTTAAAGTATGCCTTCTCCGGCTCCGTATCTCTGAGCATGGAGAAATCGTTCTCTCTGGATATTATCTCTTTTCCGTCCGGATTATATACCTTCTTATCCTCCGCATGGCTGTAGCATGTATCGCCTACAGCGAAATGCGGTCCTGTCTTTTCAACTATGAGTATAGGCAGCTTAGCCAGGATATCGTACTTGCCCGCCATCATATATGCGGTAGTATTTGTTCCTATGGCAAATTCACCTATAGGCAGAGTCTCATGGTTAAAGAGTATATTCTCTTTGATATATCTCTTACCGTCTTCCGCATCTTCGTAATTGTCGCAGGAATATTCCTTTATGACACCGTCTTCAAAGGTAAGACTTATATTCTTAAAGAAATATCCGTTCAGATATGCGGAACTTACATTGAGAACACCATGTGTACCTTTAAGTACCGGCGATGTAAACACTTCACCAACCGGAATATTTACATCGGCTACGCAGTTTTCAAACTGAGTCTCATGCTCGGGATCTTCAAGACGTCTCATGGTCACATGCATATCCGTCTTATTATCTCCCGATCCCTTTACGGTTACATATTCAGCCTTATCCAGCACATCTATTATGCTCTGTTGTATACGTTTATATTTCTCGTTATCAAGAGTATTCAGTTCCATAGTAGCATTGAATATCTCTTCGAAATTATCTCCGATATCCGGAACAGGAAAAGCAATAATGGTAAAAGAATAAGCATCTCCCGGTATATATTCATTGGAAATAGCGGAAAGCTTTCTGTTCATATCTACAGAAAGAGTCTGCTGCTCATCGCTGAGTCTTACTATGCTTTCCTTTGGCTGAGGATCAAAAAGCTCTTCACCGAAGCTTTCTATAACAGCAGGACCGGCATATTCAGATGCTCTATCCTTTAAAGACTCATATACGGTACGGGTTGCATTTATCCTCTTATCGGAAAATCTACCGTCCAGGAACAGTGCCTCGTCCATTCTGTGATCATATTCAAACTGCTGGTTAGGTGAAGTGGATTCGAATCCGGCCTTTACAACACCTCGTCTGTTCACTCTGTTCACCGCATATCTGCTGAGTATCGGCTTAAGTCCCATTTCCGCAAACTGCTTTACAGCACTTCTTACTATACGTTCTTCACCCACATGATATCTTATATTAACAGCCTTCTTACCTGTAAAGTCGGTATTAGTAACATCAAAGCCGGTTCTGAAGCCCTGAGTAAATACTTCGGCCATTCTGTCTATCTCCGACTGATCAAGACCGCTCAGATACTTTGAAAGCTTTATCTCATTATCTGTTATATATTCACCGTATCCGAAAAGATATCTCGGATCAGAAAGATCACCCTCCGTTACTATACGGTAAGCTTCATTTTCTGAAGGAACAAGAGTCTGTTCCATTCTGTTCTGTGTGAATTCTCCCACATAGTCAAATGCATAGTAGAACGCCGCCTCTTCCACGGATCTTATAGTCGGCTTTTCTTCATCCGTAAACATGCTGTAGAGTTCAAGGAAAAACTCCAGAAGAACAAGTACGTTAAATTCATTTCCGTCTACGATCAGCTGAGGCAGATATGTAAGTTCCGCCGCTATAAAGCAAAGTACTCCGCTGTATATTCCCAGTTTTTCTTCAGCATAATCCGGATTGGTATATCTTTCCCCATAGTATTCCGGAAGAATCTGAGAGAAAAGCAGTCTGTTGTCTTCTTCGAGTTCTTCTATTGATTTTGAGAAATATCCCTCTTCATGCATTTCATCCATAAGATCATGAACATATGTGATCTGTCCGGAAATCTGAATAAAAAAGTCAGAGAACTCCTTATGTACTATATCGGAATCCTCTGATATCTCTCTTATACGCTGTCTTGCCAGCTCATATCTTTCAATTTCTGATTCTGTTAATACCTTTCCCATGTATACTCCCTTACTGTAAACTTTGATGTCAGAATATCCTGCAGAACCATATAGCGGCTATGAGTGCAACCGCTATAACGTTCAGGACCGTTACAACTCTTCGGCTTCGGGAAGATCCTTCACTGCTTCTTATGGTAAAGATTGCAAACACCAGTCCTGTGATCCCTGCCACAAGAGAAGCCAGCAAAAACGCTCCTGCTTTTTCAGAAGCCTGTCCTTTTACGGATACTACATATATGACTGTTATCAGAGTTGTAATAATAGAAATAAGTCCGAGCACTGCGGAAATGATAGCATCCTTGGATACTATCTCATCCGCAAATCGGAAATTCTTATTATATCTTCTCATATCTAAACCTCTAGAGGCACTTTCTGATCTCAGACAGATCGGATATATTATTCTTCTTCATGAAATCCTCTATACCGCTTATAACCTTAAGCGTTGTATACGGATCATGGAAATTAGCTGTTCCCACAGCCACACAGGTCGCTCCTGCCATGATAAACTCAAGAGCATCCTCAGCCGATGCGATACCGCCCATTCCTATTACAGGAACATCAACAGCATGGCATACCTGATATACCATTCTCAGGGCTACAGGCTTTACAGCAGGACCTGAAAGTCCGCCTGTTGTATTCTTGATAGCAAAGCATCTTCTGTTAATATCAATCTTCATACCCGTAAGAGTATTTATAAGTGAAAGCGCGTCAGCACCGCCTGCAACTGCGGCTCTTGCCATCTCGGCTATATCCGTAACATTCGGACTGAGCTTCATTATAACAGGCTGTTTTGCCTTTTTCTTAATCTCGGCGGTTATATGCTCCAAAGCTTTAGGATCAACACCGAAGGTTATTCCGCCCTGCTTTACATTAGGACATGATACATTGATTTCAAGAAGATCTACTCCTGACTCGTCAGCCAGTCTTTCCACAACTTCCAGATATTCCGACTCGGAATGACCGCATACATTTACTATAACCTTGGTATCCTTCTTCTTAAGGAATTCCAGATCTCTTTTGATAAATGTATCGATACCCGGATTTTGAAGACCGATGGCATTCATCATTCCGCCTGTAGTCTCTGCTATTCTCGGAGTCGGATTTCCCGGCCAAGGAACACTTGCAACTCCCTTTGTAGTTACTGCTCCCAACTGTGATACATCGAAAAACTCATCATATTCCATACCCGAACCGAAAGTTCCCGAAGCAACGGTAACAGGGTTCTTAAGGTGTACACCACATATATCAACTGACATATTCATTACAGAACAACCTCCTCGGCATAGAATACAGGTCCATCCTTGCATATACGCTTATTATGAACCTTTGAATGATCGTCAACTTCTGTCGACTCACATACACAGGCAAGACATGCACCGACACCACAGGCCATCTTCTCTTCAAGAGAAAGCTGCGCTCTGATGCCTGACTCCTCGCTGTAAGCCTTCACCGCACGAAGCATAGGTGTAGGTCCACAGGAGAAAATCATATCACCTGTGATGTTATATTCCTTAATGCCGTCGATTACATTTCCCTTTATACCGACAGCTCCGTTATCGCTTGTTGTATAGACTGTTGCAATCTCCTCGAACTCTTCAAGAAGAAATGCAGTGTCTCTGTATCCGAGAACTACAAACAGATTCTCTTTCGAAATGCCTGCATCTCTCAGTTCTCTTGCAAGTCTCAGCATAGGAGGTATTCCGATACCGCCGCCGAGAAGCACAGGGTTCTTGCAGTTCATATCATATCCGTTACCGAGAGGGCCAAGTATATCTACTGTATCTCCCGTTGTGAGCTGACTGAACTCAAGGGTTCCCGCACCGGCGATTCTGTATACAAGTCTCAGGAGTCCCTTCTCCTTATCGAGATCACAAATACTGATAGGTCTCGGAAGAAGTCTTGAAGCATCCTTTGAGTATACGGATACGAACTGTCCGGAATGAGCTTCAGCTACAAGCTCCGGTGCCTTTACCCACATACTGAATATATCTTTTATAAGTTCTTTTTGTTCTGTTATCTCTGCTCTGAATTTATCCATTATCCAATCGCCTCGGTAATATCCTTGATCATATCTACTGTAGCCTGACGTGCTGCATCCGCAAATCCTTCTTCGCCGAATGATGCATACTTCTCGTTCTTATAAGCGGCAATGATACCTCTTGATGAATTTACGATTGCACCAAGACCGTCTTCATTGAAGAAGCCCTTAAGGTCGCTTCCCTTACCACCCTGTGCGCCGTAACCCGGTACAAGGATGTATGTTTTAGGCATACGACGACGAAGTTCAACACCCATCTCAGGATATGTTGCGCCAACTACGGCACCTACATTGCTGTAATCACCGTCCATTGATGTTTCGCCCCAGGCTGCTACAGTATCGGCAACTTCTTCGTAAAGAGTCTTATCACCGATGGACTTGTCCTGGAATTCACCTGATGAAGGATTTGAAGTCTTAACAAGTACAAAGATACCCTTATCACACTTGTTGCATACTTCGATAAAAGGCTTAACTCCGTCTGATCCGAGATAAGGATTTACTGTTACGATATCCTCATCGAACGGAGCAAATGTCTTCTCTCCTACAGTTACTGTTCCGATATGTCCGATAGCATAAGCTTCGGATGTGGAACCTATATCACCTCTCTTGATATCACCTATAACAACAAGACCGTTCTTATGCGCATAATCAACTGTCTTCTTGAACGCTTCAACTCCCGGAACACCGAACTGCTCATACATAGCAATCTGCGGCTTTACAGCAGGGATAAGATCATATGTTGCATCAATAAGGCCCTTGTTGTATTCGAATATAGCATCGGCTACGGCCTCAAGTGATTCACCCTTATCTGCGATTGCCTTATCCAGAAGGAATTTCGGAAGAAATGCAAGCTGAGGATCAAGTCCAACAACTACAGGTGCGTTCTTCTTCTTAATTTCGGTTATAAGCTTTGATATCATGTTATTACCTCTTTCATATTTTGTATCCGTTATATCGGACCATACATCCTCACTATTCTAACAAATAAATAAGGCTTATTCAATCTCATCATGCTCAACATATGTAAAAAGTCGCCTCAGTTTTTCTCTGCCTTCGGGATTGATTTTCCTTCCTTTATCCACACCGTAAAGATATACATGGTTATCGTTAAAGCCCACGATATAATCCGGATTGATGCAGTCACATTGATTTACCTTTATAAATCCGTTATCTTCGAAGGTTTTGATAAACTGGTCCGCAGCTCTTACATCAAAACGTCTCTCCGTAAACCTTGTATTTATTATATATTCTCTGGAATGCTTCTCTGTCCATAAAACGTCCCGTATCATCAGAACTTCAACCGAGTTACGTTTTTTGTATAATATTGAACGCTGTCTCTTTCGGTTACGCTTCTCCCAGTATTTTCTTCTTTTATCAAGGTACAGTATAATGCCTGATGCGGCAGACAGTTCCACCGGCTGGTATATGAACCCGGATATAAAAAACTCGCTTAACTCAAAATGCAGGATATCCATAGGTTCCGCTACTATCACAATATCCGTATATTTATATGTTTCCGTTGATCTGAGCTTTCTGACATATTCTATTCCCGATATTATTCCCTCTTTATGAGAATCCCCCATAATGTCGACTATAAAAAGATTGATCTCTGTTTCCATTGCCGTAAGGATCGCCCTGTCATAAGTTTCACAAATAACTACACTTTCATGGGTACATGCCATACATGTCGCTATTTTCAGCCTTTCGGATACTTCAGAATTACTTTCGTAAATCAGTATCACAGATACTCCTCCCTTTTGTATCTATGGATTTTATAAAAGTATTGCTTAAAGTATTGCTATATAACTTGTAAAACTATATAAAATAAAAAGGTTTATGCTCAAAATATAAAGCATAAACCTTTTTTATTATCTGTTATCACTCGCCTTCTCCGGCTCCCGGATCAGGATCCGGTTGAGCCGGCTGCTCGGTCGGAGCCTCGGTCGGAGCCTCGGTTGTCGGAGCCTCGGTCGGAGCCTCGGTTGTCGGAGCCTCGGTTGTCGGAGCCTCGGTCGGAGCCTCGGTTTCGTCCTTCTTAAACTGTACCGTTACCGTATGATTTCCGGATATATTCTCAAATCCGTACTCCGATACATTTCCCTTAGGCTCGCCGTCGATCCATACTGTCTCGATTGAATATCCCGCACTAGGGTAAATATGTATTACGCAGCTTCCTCCGTCGGATACACCTACGGATCCGTCGATAGATCCACCTTCACCAAGAACCCTTGTTACAATGGTGTGATCACCTTCAACTGCCGGATGGAGCGGACATGATGATGAGAAAATACTCTGATCGTATGGGAAATCAGCTCCTACAATCTGCTTATTGGAATCGTTATCTCCACCTGACATTACATCGTATTCCGTTACATCAGGACATGCGTTTGTAGCGCGCATATGAGATTCGTTACATATCCTAATCTTTGTCTCGTGGCCACCCTTACATCTCTTGCTAGGTACATTTTCAACCGCACACCAGTCTGTTGATGTAGGACATCCTTCAGAAGGAAGCAAACCTGAGAAACGGCATACCGTAACCTTGGTAAGTCCCTCCGGCTGAGGCCAGTCAAGAGAATTATCATGATCACCTTCGACTTCGGCAATTCCGTCCATGACATCACGCCACATATACTTATGAAGCTGTGTATCAGCATAAACGTTGGAATCCATTCCGTACCATACAGATGCTGTATAGTATGGTGTCATACCACAGAACCAAAGGTCGTAACAGTTAGATGTTGTACCTGTTTTACCGGCACATACACCACCTGTCTTAAGCCTTGCCTTTACACCTGTACCTCCGCGGATAACGTCCTTCATGGCTTCAAGAAGCTGCCATGCTGTTGTTTCCTTACAGATTGCATGTGTTGTAGAAAGCTTTGAAGGATTTGTATTATCAATTACTATCTTTCCGTCATGGTCGTAAACCTGTGAATAGAAACACGGCTTGATATACATACCCATATTTGCTATAGCCGCATAAGCAGCTGTAATCTCAAGGTTGGTAATACCGTAAGTAAGACCTCCGAGGGCTGTAGCCTGCTGGATATCGGAGAATACGCTTCCGCTAGGTGACACATATCTGTCTACCAGCGTAGTGAATCCCATTCGTTCCAGATATCTGAAAGCCACTTCCGGAGTAACTGCTGTAATAGCCTGTACGGCGATGATGTTCATAGACTCCTTGACACCCTGTCTTATGGAAGCCCATCCCTTATATCCGCCATACCAGTTTCTTACCTGTACACCGTTTTCGAATTTATAAGGCTTATCCTCAAACATGTTGCAGAGACCGCCCATTGTATCAATGAACGGAAGGAATGCTGCAAGAACCTTGAAACATGATCCCGGCTGTCTCTTAGCATCCGTTGCTCTGTTAAATCCGAGGTTTTCTGTCTTTTCTCCACGTCCGCCTGTTATAGCCTTTACATATCCCGTATGCTGGTCAATAACCGAAATGGATGTCTGCGGCTGAATGGCAAACTTTATCTCTTCGCTTACGAAAGAACCGCCGTTCTCGTCAAGAAGAGCTTCTTTATATCTGTCAGCTGCTTCTCTGGCAAGATCTTCCGAAGGATAAATGTTGTTATACTTTGAATTTCCCGTCTGCTGCTTATAATACGATACAAGTGTATTCTGATCGTAATAATGCTGTGTTACTCCGTCAGAATCCATAAGAGTAAGCTTGTAGTTAAGAGCATAAGAAACCTTTGACGGATAATACTGAGGATCGTTTGCTACTCTGTCACAAACTTCCTGAATAGCGAAATCCTGAGTACTGTAGATTGAATATCCGCCTGTATACATTTCGTTAAATGCTTCCGATCTGGACATGCCGTACATTTCCATAAGATCCTTAACAAAGGCGTTCATCAGAGCATCCTTGAAATATGAATTGTACTGGAAGTTATCGTCATTTACCTTCTTAACTTCCTTTACTCTTGCGTATACATCATCGTTCTTAGCTGATGTATACTCGGCATCTGTTATATATCCGAGCTCAAGCATCTTGTTAAGAACGTCGATACGACGATTTGCATTTGAATCAGGGAAAATTACCGGATCATACTGATATGGGTTCTGTGTGATACCCGCGATCATGGCAATTTCCGAAAGCGACAGGTCACCTATAGACTTGTCGAAATATCTCTGTGCTGCGGCTTCGATACCGTTAACACCCTGTCCAAGGTAAATGGTGTTAAGATAATACTCCATTATCTGTTCCTTGGAATACTTCTTCTCAAGCTGTATAGCGAGCTGCTGCTCCCAAACTTTACGCTTGATACGGTCGAGCTTTGTGATCTCGCCCATACCTACGTTGAATACCTGATTCTTTATGAGCTGCTGGGTAATTGTGGAAGCACCTTCCTTCATGTTACCCTGAACAACGTCACGATAAAGAGCTCTGAAGATACCTCTTACGTCGATACCGTTATGATCCCAGAATCTTTCGTCCTCGATAGATACAAATGCATCTACGAAGGTTTTAGGTATATCCTCATAATATACATAGATACGGTTGGAATTGATGGTAGAAAGAGAATCTATCTCATTTCCGTCCTGATCATAGATAATGGTCTTAAATCCCTTTGGCTTGATGTCGATGGTACTCACATCAGGTGCATCATCAAGGATACCCTTCATCATACCAAATCCCGCACCGGCCATAATAATGATTCCGAGCACGATACAGCTGAGGGCTAATTTAAACCCGTATACCAGAACTCTTCTGAAATATCTCTGCTCTTTTGATATGAGCCTGTCTCTTCTCTTTTTTACGGAATACTTATCTAAGTCCAATACTTTTGCCTCCAATAATCCTTAAAACAATCAAAGCTTATTATAACACTATATGTAAACTCTGACAAATTTATATTTTATGAATATTGGTACCTTATTTAGTACTTTCTGAATATCTTATTCACCATATCTATGAATTCCCTGTTATTCTTAGTTTTGGCGAACAGTTTCACTATCTCTTCAACTATCTCATCGGTCTTATTGCCGCGGAAATTGGAATGTATCAGATCAAGTGCCGCCTTCTCTTCCGGATCAAGAAGCAGGTCATCTCTTCTTGTACCCGACTTAGGAATATCGATAGCCGGGAAGATTCTCTTCTCTGAAAGGCTTCTGTCAAGGACAAGCTCCATGTTACCTGTTCCCTTAAACTCCTCGAATACTACGTCATCCATACGGCTTCCTGTCTCGATAAGGGCTGTAGCAAGGATTGTAAGGCTTCCGCCCTCTCTCATGTTACGGGCTGCACCGAAGAACTTTTTAGGCATATGAAGTGCAGCCGGATCAAGACCACCCGAAAGTGTACGTCCGCTGGCTGTAACCGTAAGATTATATGCTCTCGCAAGTCTTGTGATACTGTCTATAAGGATAACCACATCCTTCTTACACTCTACGAGACGCTTCGCACGCTCGATAACCATTTCAGAAACTCTCTTATGATGCTCCGGAAGCTCATCGAAGGTTGAGTAGATAACTTCCGCATTCGGTCCCTCAATAGCCTCTTTTATATCCGTAACTTCCTCAGGTCTCTCATCGATGAGAAGAACCAGAAGATTCATTTCCGGATATGCGGTTGTAATCCTTCTGGCAATCTGCTTAAGAAGTGTTGTCTTACCTGCCTTAGGAGGTGATACGATCATACCTCTCTGTCCTTTACCGATAGGTGAGAAGAAATCCACGATCCTTATGGCTCTGGGAGCGTTATCGTAATCAAGTCTTATTCTCTCATCCGGGAATATAGGAGTAAGATCTTCAAATGCGGTCCTGCCCTTTACTTCTTCCGGAGACATGCCGTTTACCTTGTCTATATAGAGAAGTCCGCTGTACTTATCATTTGCGGAATTGTTCTTCTTTATAGGACCGGATATCACATCACCTGTCTTAAGTCTGAACTTTCTGATCTGAGTAGGAGCAAGATATACGTCTCTTGTTCCAGGCATGTAATTATCGCTTCTGAGGAATCCGTATCCTTCAGGAAGGATCTCAAGAATTCCGTCATTTATATAATCCGGAGCTGTTTCCTGCTCAGGTTCGTCAATATCCTCATCCTGTTTCTGAGCCTGCTGCTCCTGAGGCTTCTGTGTCTGAACCTCCTGAGGCTTTTCTTCTGCTTTATTCTCCGAACCGGAATCAGCTGTTTCGCTCTTTACCGTACGTCTTCCGGTTCTGCCTGCAGTCTTTTTACCTGCAGACGTTCTTTTTACAGGAGCCTTCTCTTCGGAATCCGCAGCTTTTTCTTCTGTCTTTGGTGCTTCTTCCGTTTTAGCTGTCTCAGCGCTCTTACTCTGCATCATAAGATCGATATTCTCAAGAAGTTCCACAAGATCCTTCTTTTTCATATCCGCTGCATTTACTATACCCTTTTCCATGGCAAGCATTCTAAGTTCCGCAACTGTTTTTTTACTGTAACTCATACATACTCCTTTTGTATTTGTTGATTTTTCAATAAATTTGTCGTATTCTATTAAATGCGCCTCTAAGCGCGAATAATCATTATGGGGAAATGCAAATGGAAGGCTTAATGCTATATAAACTGATAATTCTGTACATGCTGGACAGAATTGACGAGTATACTTTAACCAATTCTCAGATAACCAGTTTTATACTCGATAAAGGTTATACAAATCTTTTCAATATTCATGAAGCTCTCAGTGAAATGATAGACGAAGGCTTCATATCGGTAAGTACCATCAGAAATACTCAGCATTATAAGATTACTAATCTCGGCGAAGAGGCTCTTCTCTATTTCGAGAACCGTATCTCCATCTCTATCAAGCAGGAGATCCTGGATTATTTCAAGCAGGAAAAAATCAACCTGAAAAATGAATCAGAGATATACGCCGATTATTTCTATAACGAAAATCAGGAATATACTGTAGAATGCGTCATCAAGGAACGTAGAGATACCCTGATAGACCTTAAACTGAATGTGACCAGTAAAGCTCTCGCCAGATCTATATGCGATAACTGGCGTGCCAAGAGTACTGATGTATACCAGTTCCTGATAAACGAGCTTTGGGTCAATTCAGATAACGAAAATACAACTAATTAGATTCTATTATCGATCCGATAAGTTCTAAGATTTCTTCACGTCCTGTCCTTTTCAGAGCTGAGAAGGGCAGGATTTTTACGTCCTGTGAAGCTCCGAGAGTCTTTCTGATAATACCGAGACTTCTGATAGTCTGGTTCTTACTGAGCTTATCGGTCTTTGTAGCAATAACAACCGGCTCAAATCCGGCATCCACTACCCAGTTGAACATCTGCTGATCATCCGCTGTAGGCGGAATACGGCTGTCCACAAGTAAAAAGACGCTCTTTAAATTCGGTCTGTTATTCAAATATTTTTCAATCATTTTGCCCCATTTGGCTCTTTCTGTACGAGCCGCCTTGGCATATCCATATCCGGGTAAATCAACAAAGAAGAAATCTTTGTTTACAAGATAGAAATTGATAGTAATGGTCTTGCCCGGTGTAGACGAGGTCCTGGCAAGATTCTTTCTGTTAAGTAATCCGTTTATAAGAGACGATTTGCCGACATTTGATCTGCCGGCAAATGCTATCTCTGGATTATTATGATCTGGGAACTTACTGGTTATTCCGCATACTACAGCAAGTTCTGCATTCTTTATAACCATATCATCCTCATGCTATTTCATCATTTGTTTTGCGAGGTTTGCGATTTATATGCTTTTTCGCTCTTGGTGCATCAAGATATTCAATCTCAGGATCTGCACCCTCCGCAACAGTTTCTTTAGTTACAAGAACTGACTTGATCATATCATCTGATGGAATCTCATACATGATATTCATCATAGCCTTCTCAATAATAGCTCTAAGTCCTCTTGCTCCTGTATTTCTTGACATTGCCTCTCTTGCTATCTCTCTGATGGCCTCATCTGAGAACTCAAGTTCAACATTATCAAGTTCAAACAGTCTCTTGTACTGCTTTGTTATAGCGCTCTTAGGCTCTGTAAGGATACTTGAAAGTGCATCTTCGTCCAGCTCGTCAAGAGTAACGATAACAGGAAGACGACCTACAAACTCAGGAATAATTC